>JBGTKE010000242.1:0-4123 GCA_041744775.1 Hyphomonas sp.
CAAGCCCAGTCCGCGCGCATCGCGCGTATCGACCAGCGCGGCAGGCGCCGCCATCACGAAAACGGTCAGCAGGGTCAGCCAGTAGACGCCGCCGATGGACGCTGTCTGGGACAGCGCCCCGCCGGGAATCCAGGTCGTACCCGGCAGGTTCCAGGGAAAGCCGCCGAACAGATGCCCGCGCAGCCATTCGGCAAATGCGAAGAAGGCCGCGAACACGAAGATACGCGACGGTGAGGCCGACCAGAAGGCGCCGGCCATTGCCGCGCAGGCGCCCCAGATCAGGCCCATGCCGGCGGGCAGGACGATCAGAGGCAACCAGATGAAGGCGAGATGCTGCTCGGGGTTTACGAGGAACGGCATCGCCGTCCAGTGCATGCTGACGAGGAAGAAGCCCGACCCGAAGGCCCAGCCGCGAAGCGCCACCTGCCGCCCCCAGCGCCGGTGAGCGCGGGCGCCGTCGATCATCCAGACCAGCGCCGTGAAGGAGATAGCCAACACCGCGCTGAAATGGAACGGCGCAAAGGCAAAGGCCGCCAGGGCGCCGAAGACGGCGGCCGCCAGCGCGGCCTTCCAGCCGGTCAGCCGGGCCAGCGACTCGTGCAAGGGACCCAGAGCCGTAAAGCCATGGCTGCGGACAGCGTCAGTCATTTGAGCTCTACTCCTCGGGAGACGGGGATGCGGGCGGCTCCGGCAACCGCAGTTTCAGCCGCCGGATGCGCCGCGTGTCGGCCTCCATGATTTCCAGTTCGCTGCCGCCCGGATGGCGCAGGATTTCGCCGCGCAGCGGCACCTTGCCGGCGAGCGCGACCGCGATGCCGCCGAGCGTATCGATTTCGGCGTCGCTGTCGGCGAGGCCAAGGTCAACGCCGGATTCTTCGGCGAACTCGTCCACCTCCATGCGTGCGTCGGCCTCCCAGAGGCGGGCTGTGCGGCGGATGAACAAGGGCTCGTCATCATCATGCTCGTCCTCGATGTCGCCGACGATCACCTCGACCAAGTCTTCCAGGGTCAACAGTCCGTCGGTGCCTCCATACTCATCCACAACCAACGCCAGATGAATGCGGGTGGCCTGCATCTTCACCAAGAGGTCCGTGAGCTTCATCGACGGCGGGACGTACAGCACTTCCCGGTGCAGGCGCTCCAACGGACGTTTCGGCAGCGTCTCGTCCTTGGCGAGTTCGCTGACCACATCCTTGATGTGCACGAAGCCGATCGGATCATCCAGAGTTTCGCGGAACACCGGCAGACGCGAATGCGTCATCTCGGCGAAGACGCGCAGCAGATCCGGAAAGTCGGTCCCGACTTCGACGGCCTTGATCTCGGCGCGGGGCACCATGACGTCATAGACGCGCAGCTGTTCGAATTCCGCCACCCGCAGGCGCATGACCTGGGGGGCGCTCCCGGCGCCGGTGTCGGCGACGTTCGTGTCCGGCGAAGGCGACGGCTTGCGCTTGAAACCGAACAATCCTCGTCTTCGTCCGGCGGCGGCGTCAGATGGATCAGATTCACTCATGGGGGCCTGTGTCGCAAAGCAGATAGGGGTTGGCTATACCGAGGGCGGCAAGCGCGCGGATCTCACACGCTTCCATCCGGGCTGCATCGCCCGGCTGTTCGTGGTCGTGGCCGAGCAGGTGGAGATAGCCGTGGATCAGGAGATGGGTCAGATGGCCGGCGAGCGTCTTGCCCTGCACAGCTGCGTCCCGCGCCGCGACGCCGTACGCCACGGCAATATCGCCGAGGAGCGGACGATCCATCGGCAGCGCCGGGAACGAGAGCACGTCGGTCGGCTTGTCCTTGCCGCGGAAGTCGCGGTTCAGCTGCTGCAGTTCGGCATCATCGGTGAGCAGCAGCGAGACGGTGCCCTCGGCGGGCTCCTCCTTCGCGGCGGCCGCAAAGGCGCGGCGGGACAGCGCGTCGATATCTCCGAGGGCGGTCCAGTCCTCCCCTTCCACGATCAGTGCAACGTCAATCATGGCAAGGCTTAGCTCTCACCCGCCGCCGCATAGGCATCGATGATGCGGCTGACGAGGCCGTGGCGCACCACGTCGGCAGCGGTCAGGCGGTGCACGGCAATGCCTTCGACAGTCTCGAGAATCTTCAGCGCATGCTTCAGGCCGGAGGGCTGGCTGCCCGGCAGGTCAACCTGGTCGGGGTCGCCGGTGACGACCATGCGGCTGTCGCGGCCAAGCCGGGTCAGCACCATCTTCATCTGCGGAACGGTCGTGTTCTGCGCCTCATCGACGATCACGAAGGCGTTCTTGAGCGTGCGCCCGCGCATGAAGGCGATGGGGGCGACTTCGATCTCGCCGCGCAGCATGCGGCGTTCCATCTGTTCCTGTCCCATCAGTTCGCGCAGGGCGTCCCAGATCGGCAGCATGTAGGGATCGACTTTTTCTTCCAGCGTGCCCGGCAGGAAGCCTAGTTTTTCGCCGGCTTCGACGGCGGGACGGGTGACGATCAGGCGCTGGCGCAGGCCCGCCTGCATTTCCGCCACACCGGTGGCAACGGCGAGGAATGTCTTGCCGGTGCCGGCGGGACCGACGCCGAAGATCAACGCGTTGTCGGGCCGGGCGAGCAGTTCGATATACCTGGCCTGTCCGCGCGTCATCGCCGTGACGGGTTTGCGCAGGCCCTTCAGCCCGGTGAAGGATTGGGACGGGGACTGGGCCGCCTGCAACGCGCCATCAAGTTCCATCTCGGTCGGATCGGCGCCGTTGCGCAGCCGCCGCTCGAACTCGGCAAGTGCCGCTTCGGCCAGCGAGACGCCCTCTTCAGCCCCGTCAAGCCGGATGCCGCCGCCCTGGCTTTCAGCGCGCAGGCCAAACGGTTTCAAACGGGCTTCAAGCAGGGCCAGGTTGCGGTGGTGCGGGCCGCACAGGTCGCGCAGCCGCTCGGCCTGACGGACCGGATACACTCGGCTCACGGTGTCGGAGTTCTGCGTGCTGACAGGGGGACGTTTCGCGGTCAAGCTGCAGACTCGCGGGCGCGCGCGCATTCTCCAGTCAGTGAATTGAGGCTGGCCGAGACGATCTTCACGTCCACCAACGTGCCGAGCAGCGTTTCGGTTCCCTCGAAATGGAGCGCCTGCAGATAGGGCGAGCGGCCGTGCATCTGGCCGGGATTGCGCCCCTTGCCGGTGACCAGTACGGGGAGCGTCTTGCCGATCTGGGCCTCGTTGAACGCGGTCTGCTGATCGCGAAGCAGCGACTGGAGCGCCTGCAGGCGTTCATCCTTCACTGCTTCGGAAAGGTGGCCGTGCATCTCGGCGGCCGGCGTGCCGGGACGCGAGGAATACTTGAACGAGTAGGCGACCGCGAAACGGATATCGCGGACGAGCTGCATCGTCGCTTCGAAGTCCGCATCGCTCTCGCCGGGAAAGCCGACGATGAAATCGGTGGCGATGGCGATATCCGGACGCGCCTTCCGAACGCGGGCGATGACGTCCCGGTAGTGATCGGCCGTGTGGCCGCGGTTCATCGCCTTGAGGATGCGGTCGGAACCCGACTGCACGGGCAGGTGCAGGAAGGGCATCATCGCGGGCATATCGCCGTGCGCGGCGATCAGGTCATCGTCCATGTCGCGCGGATGGCTGGTTGTGTAGCGGATACGCTCGATGCCCCCGACCTTGGCGAGGTGGCGCACGAGTTGGCCGAGCGTCCAGTCCGCGCCGCCTTCGAGGCGCGGCGCGTGGCCGTGGAAGGCGTTGACGTTCTGGCCGAGGAGAGTGACCTCGCGCACGCCCTTGGAGGCGAGATCGCGAATTTCTGAGACGATATCGTCCACGTTTCGGGAAATTTCGGCGCCGCGTGTATAGGGAACGACACAAAAAGTGCAGAACTTGTCGCAACCTTCCTGCACCGAGACGAACGCCGCCGGGCCATCCGGATCGCGGGTCTTCGGCAGCGCATCGAATTTCTCGACCGTATCGAATTCGGTCTCGAGCCGGTCGCCAACCGCCCGGCTGGCGCGGGCGATCATCTCGGGCAGCTTGTGATAGGCCTGCGGGCCGAGGACCAGATCGACGGCGGGCTGGCGGCGGATGATCTCGGCGCCTTCGGCCTGCGCGACGCAGCCCGCGACGGCGATGGTCATCTTCCCGCCGGAGGCGAGTTTCATCTGTTTC
>JBGTKE010000243.1:0-2349 GCA_041744775.1 Hyphomonas sp.
AGCAGCCAGGCGCCGCCGAAGGCGAAGAACAGCATGATCAGCGAGGCGACGAACACCGACTTGTACGCCATCTTCCGGCGGTGGGCCGCCGGCGTGCCCGCTGTCAGCGTCGCAAAGATCGGCGCCACGCCCGGCGCGTCGATCAGCACGAAGAAGGTGACAAAGGCTGCAGTAAAAAGGGAGATCAGTTCGGGGGTCATGCGCGGCGCCTTACGGCTTCCGCATCGCCGCGTCGAGGATTTCCCGCACGGCTGGAGCGACCGTGACTTCGGTAGCCGGCGGTTTCAGCCGCGACAGGTCGCCGCCATCCTGCGACAGGGCTGTCAGCATCTTGTGGCCGCGCAGGCGTTGTAGCAGGCCGCCTGTGCCGCGCGGTGTGTCGGCCGAGGCAAAGCGCCCGCCGCCGAGATCCACGCGCAGACCCTCGCCCTTGCCCGCCTCGATCAGCCGGATGGCTTCGTCCACACTCACCGCCGGCGGCAGGTTCAGCGACAGGGGCGCGCGCAGCGTATTGCCCTCGGCCATCACGCCTCTCCCTCTGCAGCGGAGGGCATCAGCTTCCGGCAGCGGCTGAGCGCCCGGTAAAGGTCGCCGGCGACCACATCGGCCGAGATCTGCAGCACGTCGTCATGCGCGTCCGGCATTTCGGCCAGCAGGCCCGCCAGGGCATCCGCCGTCTGGGTGTAGAGCGGCCCGTCCACTTCACCGAGCAGGTACATCTGCATCACGGCAAAATAAGCGCGCGCCGCAGGGGTCGCCGCGTCGCCCGGCCTCAGGATGTCCTTTTCGCGGAGCACACGCGCCTGCGTCTCCAGAAGGAGCACGCCGCGCCGGTCGCCGTTACGTACGACTGCGCCGTTAACCACGAAGGTTTCACCGGGCTTGAGGGAGAGTTTGAGTGGCATACTGCGCTGAACCTCGTCCTGCGGACTGTGCCAAGTTCGCACACAGGCGTTAACGCTTGATTGCCGTGGATTTACCCACCCGGCGCAAGGACAAGGGAACCTTTCGGCACTCCGGAAATCCAGGGAAGAAGTGCCATGCGCTCGTGTCGTCAGGAGGGCGTTGGATCATAAGTCCTGCACAGTCCCGGGCACCCCGGCATGCAGCCGGATCGATCAGGAAAAGTGCGGCGCGTGTCTGAAGCTTGAGCCGCTGTGGCGTCGCGCATGGCCTTATCTGCATAGCACAGACGCCGCTTTCCCTTAAGTGAATTCGATGTTGCATTGCAGCGCTTTCCTTCAGGTCAGCGCTTGCCCGTCGCGGGGCGGGGCTTATGGTGGCGCCTCAGGATCTCGAGAGGATAGACGGCCGATGCGTTTCGAAGGCACCAGCAATTATGTGGCAACCGACGACCTGCGCGTCGCCGTCAACGCGGCCATCGCGCTGGAGCGCCCGCTGCTCATCAAGGGCGAACCCGGCACCGGCAAGACGGTGCTGGCCATGGAAGTTGCCAAGTCCCTCGGCCTCGACCTGATCGAATGGCACATCAAATCCACCACCAAGGCCAACCAGGGCCTCTACGAGTATGACGCGGTCTCGCGCCTGCGCGACGGCCAGATGGGCGAGGAGCGCGCCAAGGACGTCAAGAACTACATCAAGAAGGGCAAGCTCTGGGAGGCGTTCACCGCCAAGAAGCGCCCCGTGCTGCTGATCGACGAGATCGACAAGGCCGATATCGAGTTTCCGAACGACCTGTTGCAGGAACTCGACCGCATGGAGTTCTTTGTCTACGAGACCAACGAGACGGTGAAGGCGAAAGTCCGCCCGATCGTCATCATCACCTCGAACAACGAGAAGGAATTGCCGGACGCGTTCCTGCGCCGTTGCTTCTTCCACTTCATCAAGTTCCCGGATGAGCCGACGATGCGCGCGATCATCGACGTGCACTTCCCCGGCATCAAGAAGAAGCTGGTCGGCGATGCGCTCGCCACGTTCTATTCGATGCGCGAATTGCCGGGCGTGAAGAAGAAGCCATCGACCAGCGAACTGCTCGACTGGCTGAAGCTCTTGATGAACGAGGACATCGACCTCGAGACCCTGCGCGAGAAAGACCCCGACCGCCTGACCCCGCCCCTGCACGGCGCGCTGCTCAAGAACGAGCAGGACGTCGCGCTGTTCGAGCGGCTGGCGTTTCTTTCGCGGCGGACGGATGGATCGGGAAGCGGCAGCGGCGGACGGCGGGGGCCGGCGGGTTAAAATCCGCCGCACCATGTGTCATCCCGGCGAACGCCGGGACCGAGGATTCCCGGATGCGTCCTCAGTCCTGGGCCGCGAACTGCTCAGTGATCAGAAGACGACTGGGTTCCGGCGTTCGCCGGAATGACACTGCTTTGACCACGGTTCTCA
>JBGTKE010000244.1:0-1988 GCA_041744775.1 Hyphomonas sp.
GCGGCGCTGCGCGCGATCTCGCACAATGCGACGCTGCACCAGCTTGGCATCCCGGTGAACACGGCGGCCGGCATCGGCTCATCGCTGCAGCGCGAGAGCGAGCGTCTCGCGGGCCTGATCAACGAGAGCCCGCGCATGCACAGCCTGATTCTGCTGGCGAGCGAGGCACGCACGCGCACCAGCCTGCCAGCCCTGCGCGCCTATGCGAACCTGTTCGACCCCAGCGTCTGGATCGCCCATGCCCGCCTCGCCCCGGCCCACAAGGCGGCGGCCTACCGCGCCGCCTATTATGTTCTGCGTACGGACGAGACCGCCACCTCGATCCACCGGATCGCGAACCTGTTGTCGATTGACCTTGGCCGCTTCGACCGCCTGTTGGCGCGGGTCGACGGCGCGGCCTCGGCCAAGTCGCGCCATGAAGGCCGGCTCGAGATGCACGTGCTGCATGCGATCCGGCAGGCGCTGATCATGAAGGCCATGGCGCTGGCGGGCAGCATCCCGCGTATTTCAGAGCGCCACGATACGAGCCAGCGCGACATCATCCGCATGGTCGCCGAACTGCGCCTCGCCGAAACCGTGGAGCTGCTCGCCCGCATCTTCCCGCGCTCCGGCGCAGACGACGAGCCGTTAGCCGGACTGACCGAGCCCGGCTCCGGCCAGACCTCGGGCTACGGCTATGACCGTATCCACCGCGACATCATCGAACCGCTCGACGAGATCGACCGCAGCCTGCACGGCATCAGCCTCGCGCTGACCCATGCCTATGGCGCGTTTGGCTGAAACAGGGGCTCCGGAGTGCGAATGCTCGCCCGGGATCAACCCTTCAGGCGCGTGCCACGGGCACGCAGGTCAAGCCCCACAGCTTCCCGGGTGGTTGGCGCCAGAATGAGAATCATCTGGTTTCGCCGGCGATCAAACTGGACCTTGAACGCCGAGAGCAGGTCCAGGCCGAGCACCATGACGGGCTCCTCTTCGAGGCCCAGCTGCGTGAAGAGTTCGGTATTGAGGACGAAGACATCGGCGTCATCATAATTGAAGCCGCCAATCTGGATCTTGCGGGCGGTCGCCACGCGGATGGACGCGTCGCCGCCGGTGGCGCCCTGCAGGATCCGGGTCTGGTCGACATTCGCGCGCATTCTCGCGAGTTCCGCAAAGGAGGTGTTGACGTAAGTGACATTCGAACCGGTATCGATAAGGGCCCGGCCCTTCCGGCCGTTGATGCGCACGTCGACGAAAATCAACCCGTTCTCGATATTGTAGGAGACCGTCTCGAAATTCCTGGTTTTCGGGCGGTCCGGCCTGCCATCATAGGCCGAGATCTGCATGGCATTGAAATCGAACTCGAGCACGTCGCCCGGAAAAGCGGAAACCGGCAGCACGTTGGCCGCGGCGCCCGGAATGTCCAGATTGCGATTGAACGCTGCATCGACGGCGCCCAGATTGACATTGCCCGCCCGGATACTTCCAAGGCGAACGATCGGGTATTCTCGCGTGCCGTTGACGCCCAGAATATTGACCCGCGCCGCGTCCGCGCCGGGCGGTGCAATTCCGCCCTGCATGGCCGACCGGCTGTCAACCATGGCAAAGGTTGCGGCCGTATCGATGACGCCGGTTGTCTGGTGCTGGTTGTTGATGATGATCGGCACGATCATGTGATCGCGGTCACTGAACTGGAAGGGCACGACCAGACGTTCGCTGGCGGCTGCAGCGCTGCCTCCGGCCCAGCCCGCGACGATCACGAGGGCAACACACAGCACTTTGAGTTCAGGCCGAAGATTCGCCATGCGACTGCTCATGCATCGACTATCGCACACTTCCCGGGCGGTCCAAAGAGGGATCGCCTGGCCGCGCCGAAGCGGCTGACCCGGCGTCACGACTTCCGCTTACGCTTACGTTCGCGTAAAGCAAAATCATTGACGCCCGCAACCGACGGGCATTCTGAACAGGGAGATATACCATGGCCGAAGCCTATATCATTGACGCCGTCC
>JBGTKE010000245.1:0-3162 GCA_041744775.1 Hyphomonas sp.
GCGGCGAAGATTGGCGCCAGCATCAGGAAGTTCAGCGGCTGCGACGCGATCAGCTGGGCGCTCAGCATCCAGGCCACGTTGGCGATCCCCGCGACCAGCATCGGCCAGCCGACTTTCGGATACCAGCCGGCGGGGCGTAGCAGTCCCGCAAGTCCAAAGCCGGCATAGGCGAGGAAGATGACGCCCCAGATCGAGAAGAACGCCGGCAGCGGCTGTTCGGGCGCATCGGTGCTCGCGGTGCTGGCACCGATCGGCGTGCCGATGCCCATCAGCGGCGCGAGCGCGCCGGAAAGCGGTTGCAGGACGCCGAGCAGCAGGATCAGCCAAGGCAGGGCGCGGGACATGGCTCTCCTTGCGCGGCCGCGCTAGTTGCAGGCCGCAGGCTCTGCTTCGCAAAAGGCGATGACCGAGTTGATCCAGCCGGCATAACCCTGCAGGTTGGTATAGCGGCCATTATAGTCGCCGGCGCAGAACTGGCCGGTCGCGCGGTTCTGTTCGACGACGGACAAAATGCCGACTAGCGTCCGCGTGCCGTCCGCTTCGGAGACATAGAGCGGGCCTCCGGAATCGCCGATACAGGGGCCGGCGCCGCCCTGGCTGGCGACGGCAATGGAGGCGGGGCCGACCGCTGTGATCTTGAGCACAGTCTTCAGGAGCTCGTTGGAAAGTTGTCCGCCGAAATGGGTGATGCCCCATCCGGCCATCTCGCCGGTCGGATAATTGGCGGGCGCCAAAGCAAGCAGGGTTGCGCCGGTGCGGGCGACCGGAACACTCGGAATCGCGGCGGCCTGCTCGGCCGACAGGCGCAGGAGCGCGATGTCATTCGCATAAGCATTGTCCGTACCCAGATAACCGCCATGGCAGATGGCCGATTCGGCGGAGGTGATACGGGCCGCCGGGCTGCGCAGGTTGGCCGAGTCGCCGATCATCCGGATTTCGTCATGGGGCTGGTCGACGCAGTGCGCCGCCGTGACGAACCAGTTGGCGCGGATGCGCACGGCGCTGCAATGGCCGCTGGCGATCAGGCCTGCCGGATCGGCGCGGCGCGGCTCGATCTTTACGATGCCCGGAAAGGCCGTGAGCGTCGCGGCGAGGGCGTTGACCGCCTCGACGCCAACGAGCGGCTCTTCAAGCTGCGTGGCCCCGGCGACCGAAGCGACGGTCGGCGTCGGCGCAGCATCCGCCGGAAGTCCGCATCGGGTTGCATTGTAGAGGGCGAGGCCGGGACGCGCAGCGGCGGCGCGAAGGGCCGGGAAGCCCGCAGGATCGACGTTGGCCGTTTCATCTTCGCCGGGATCCGCCGCGTCGCGGTCGACTGTCGGCGTTTCGCCTTCGTCCTCGGGGCCCGGACCGGCGTCCATCGCGATCGCTTCAGAGGCCGCGCCTGCGTCCGGAACGCCGGGCTCAGCCGATACGGTGGTGGCGGTTTCACGCGGGGAATCGCCCGCGCCGGGAAGCCTGACCTGATCGCAGGCCGCGAGCAGGACGGCGAGAGTGGCGGCTGCCAGCAGGTGGACGCGGTTCATGTCGGAGGCTTCCCTTCTGAAAGTCGGCTGCATTAACCCCGGTGTCGCCCACGGGGTCAAGTTGATGCGCGGTAGGGCCGCGCAAACTGTGGCCGCAGGGTTGCCCCTGCGGGCGCGGCGCCTATTCTGCCCTCTCAAACCGGAGACCTGACCCGATGCGTACCCTTCGCTCAGCCGCCGCTGCCCTGCTTCTCGCTGTTCCTGCCTTAATGTCCTCCGCCCAGGAGGGCGGCACGACCGATGCGATGCAGGCCTCGTTTGCCGCCGGATGGAAGGCGACATTCATCTGTTCCGGCACCTTCGTGGCGGGTCAGACCCTCGCCGAGATCGAGCGCAACGAGCTGTCGGGCATCTATCCGGACTATCAGCGCCAGTATGACCAGCTTCCTGCCGCCGTGATCGACACGGGCCGCAAGCTGGTCTCGGTCACCTATGCGCCGGACATGCCGCCGCGCATGGCGGCCTTCCGCCCGGGCTTTGGCTGCACGCAGCTTCCAACCGGCGCGGGCGAAGAGGCGCTCGCCTTCCTGCCGCGCTTTTCGTCCTGGCCGGCGCCTCCGCTGCAGGACCGTGGCAGCGCCATCGGGTCCAGCGTCAAGATCGAGTTGAAGATCGAGGAGGCCGAGCGCCTCGATCCGCCGGTGTCGGCGGCGTTCGACGAGATCACTTATGGTAGCGGTACGCGGACCGCGTCCGTGGTCATCGTGCGGGACGGACAGGTCGTGGCGGAACGCTATGACCGGGGCATCGACCATGAGACGCCGGTCCGCACCTGGTCCGCCGCCAAGTCGCTCACCGCGACGCTGATCGGCGCCGCGCGGCGGCAGGGATTGATCGATATCGACTATCCGGCAGTCATCGCGGATTGGAATAAGGGCGCCGATCCGCGCCGCAAGATCACGCTCCGCAACCTGCTGCACATGGCGAGCGGCCTCGACAGCGGCGACAGTGGTTCGCGGACGGACAGGCTGTATTTCGCCGGTGCGCGCGTGACCGACATGGCGGCGAAGAATTCGCTGGAAGTGAAGCCGGGCACGCGGTTCAAGTATGCCAACAACGACACGCTGATCGCGATGCGCGCGCTGCGCGAGGCGATGAAGGACGATAATCTCTACCACCGTTTCCCGTATGAAAAGCTGCTGCACAAGATCGGCGCCGTGCACACGACATTGGAGATCGACTGGGACGGCGACTTCATCTCGTCGAGCCAGGTCTGGGCGACCGGGCGCGACCTTGCGCGGATCGGGCAGCTCTACCTGCAGGACGGCATGTGGGGCAATGAACGCCTGCTGCCCGAAGACTGGGTCGAATTCGTCCGTACACCCGCGCCGGCGCAGCCTGCGGCGGGCAATGGCTACGGCGCTCAGTTCTGGCTGATGGACAAGTCGCCCGGCGTGCCGGCCGGTACATTCTTCGCGGCTGGCAATCGCGGCCAATATATCGTGATCCTCCCGTCCCTGAACACCGTCGTCGTGCGTCAGGGCTTCGACATCATCGGCGGCGCCCAGTTCGACATCGCGCGGTTCACGGCCGACGTCGTGACGGCGCTGAATGCCGCAGACTCCGAGCGCGGGGCAGAGCGGGCGGCTGCGGAAGCCGCGTCGGCAGATGAAGCGGCTGCAGCAGAGGCGCGCCG
>JBGTKE010000246.1:0-3063 GCA_041744775.1 Hyphomonas sp.
CGTGACGCATGGGGGCTACGTCAAGCGCACGCCGCTGGCCGCCTACCGCACGCAGAACCGCGGCGGCAAGGGCCGCTCCGGCATGGCGATGAAGGACGAGGATTTCATCGTCCGCGTGTTCACCGCGACGACGCATACGGAGATCCTGTTCTTCTCGTCGGCCGGCATGGTCTACAAGGAGAAGGTCTGGCGCCTGCCGATCGGCGGGCCGACCTCGCGCGGCAAGGCGCTGGTCAACATCTTCCCTCTGGCTACGGACGAACGCATCGAGAGCGTGCTGCCGCTGCCGGAAGACGAGCAGGCAACCGAGCATCTCGACGTGATGTTCGCGACCCGCAGCGGCGGCGTGCGCCGCAACAAGCTGGCGGATTTCATCCGCGTCAACCGCGCGGGCAAGATCGCCATGAAGCTCGATCCGGGCGACGGCATCGTGTCGGTGCAGGTCTGCTCCGACAAGGAAGACGTGATGCTGACGACCGCGCTCGGCCAGTGCATCCGGTTTGACGTGACCGAGGTGCGCGTCTTCGCGGGCCGCGATTCGACCGGCGTGCGGGGCATCCGTCTCGGCGAGGGCGACGAGGTGATCTCGATGGGCATCCTGCGCCATATGGACGTGACCTCCGAAGAGGCGCGCGCCTACCTGAAACACGCCGCCGCGATGCGGCGCGCCGCGACCGGCGAAGAGGAGGAAATCTCCGAGGACGATGACGAGCCGGTGGCCGAAGCAGCACTCTCGCCGGACCGGATCGCAGCGCTCGGCGCGGCCGAGGAGTTCATCTTTACGGTCGCCGATGACGGCATGGGCAAGCGCTCGTCCGCCTATGATTACCGCGTCACCGGACGCGGCGGCAAAGGCCTGGTCGCCCAGAATATCTGGGGCCGCGACAGGAAGGGCGGACCGGTCAAGCGAGTCGCGCAATCTTTCCCCGTGGGCGAAGGTGACGAGGTGATGCTGGTCACCAATGCGGGCCAGCTGATCCGCACGCCGGTCGACCAGATCCGGATTGCCGGAAGGTCAACCGGCGGGGTCTGGGTACTGCGCACCAATGGCGACGAGAAGGTTGTTTCGGTTGCCCGGCTTGTCGAAGACGGCGAAGCCGGTATGGATAAGGGTGAGGCCGGACAGGGCTGAACGCGCGCTGCCGGACAACAGGACTGGTAACTGGAGGTCAGCACGTGCGCCGTATAGGACTATATCCCGGCACTTTCGATCCGCCGACGAACGGTCATATCGACATCTTCGGCCGGGCGATGAAGCTGGTCGACGAACTGGTGATCGGGGTTGCGGTCAACGAGTCGAAAAAGCCGCTATTCTCGCTCGATGAGCGTGTGGCGATGGTGCAGTCGGAATGCGCCAAACTCCACGGTCCGGGCCTTGCCGAGATCCGGGTACTGCCGATGCATGGCCTCCTGATGAAGTTCGCCGAGGCCTGCGGCGCGCAGATCATCCTGCGCGGCCTGCGGGCGGTTCAGGACTTCGAATACGAGTTCCAGATGACCGCGATGAACGAGCAACTGAATCCCGACATTGAAACCGTCTTCCTTATGGCCGATGTTCGCCATCAGGCCGTTGCCTCCCGGCTCGTGAAGGAAATCGCGAGCCTGGGCGGCAACATCGCGCCGTTCGTCACGCCTGACGTGAAGAAAGCGCTGTTGGAGAAGTACGGAAAATGAAATGTGTAGCGTTTGGAATTGCGGCCGGCTTTCTCGGGCTGGCCTTGCCGGCATGCGGGGATACCGCGGGGGACAAAGGCTGGTCGCTGGGCGCCGCGGCCGAGACGCCGGACGAGGCCACCTGGCGCGCGGTCGATCCGGCGAACCTGATCGTGTTCGAGACGACCAAGGGCCGCATCCTGGTCGAGACCTTCCCGGACATGGCGCCGAAACATTACGCGCAGTTCACCCAGATCATCAGATCCGGCGACCTTGACGGCACGACCTTCCACCGCGTGATCGACGATTTCATGGCGCAGGGCGGCGACATCTGGGCCAAGAAGGGCGCCGATCCCGGCTGGCCGGGCATTCCGGGCGAGTTCACGATCCGCCGCGATGTGGCCGCGATGCCGCTCGACGCGGTCATCGGACCCGAGGACACCGGCAAGCATGGCTACCTCAAGGGTTTCCCGATGCTGACGCAGCCGTCCTTCTTTGCGGAAATGTCCGCAGACGGATTTGTCGCCACGTCCATTCCGCACTGCAAGGGCGTGCTCTCTACGGCGCGGACGGATGATCCGAATTCGGGTGACACGCAATTTTTCCTGATGCGCGATCACTCGCCTCATCTCGACAAGATGTACACGTCCTGGGGCCGGGTGATTGCCGGGCAGGATGTGGTCAAGGCCCTGAAGAAAGGCGCGCCGGGCAGCGGCACGGTCTCCGATCCGGACCAGCTGACCTCTGCAAGGATGGCGGCCGACCTGCCGGAAGCCTCCCGTCCGAAAGCCTGGGTGCTGCGCACGGATACCGAAGCCTTTGCCACCGAGCTGGTGACCAGGGGCGAGGTGGACGTCTGCGACCTTCCGGCGATCCCGGCGATCGTGAAGTAGGAAGCCCCTCACCTCCCATTGCTGCGCAATGGGCCCCCCCTCTCCCGGAGGGAGAGGGGTTAGTGGCGGCTCTTCAACCGCTCTCCCTCCGGGAGAGGTGGGGCCCGCGTCCGGAGGACGTGGGAGGTGAGGGGCTCCTCTTGACGCCGGACACGCGGCGGAGCCAAGAGCGGATATGGACTTGACCCCGTTCAACTTCGACCTGCCCGAGGCGCTGATCGCGCTGCGGCCGGTTGAGCCGCAGGATGCGGCGCGGATGCTGGTAGTGCATGGCGACGGTCGGCTGGAGGATGCGCGCGTGCGCGACCTGCCGCGCTTCCTGGCGCCCGGCGATGTGCTGGTGTTCAACGATACGCGCGTGCTGCCCGCCGCGCTGAAGGGTGTGCGCCCGGCGCGGGATGGGGTGAGCCGGGACGTCAATGTGGACGTGAACCTCGTCGAGCGGATTGACGCGCGCCGCTGGCTGGCGCTGGCGCGGCCGGGCAGGCGACTGAAGGAAGGTGACACGATTCGGTTC
>JBGTKE010000247.1:0-3510 GCA_041744775.1 Hyphomonas sp.
AGCCCCGAAGCGGGCGAACAGTGCGGCGAGGGCATCTCGCGCCGGAGAAAGTTCACCGGCGAGCGCTGGCGGGAGGGTCAGCGCCACGCGGTCCGGCGCCTCCTGAACCACCCTGAAATCGGTGATCGCGCGGCTCGCGCCGAGGACCGTGTTGCGGATAATATCCGGCGTGACGAGGATGGGCCCGCCTTCCGGCCCATTGAGGCGGAAGGTGTCGTCACAGCGGCCTGCAATCTCGATGACCGCCTGCAGGGGTGAGCCGCAAGCGCAAGGCTCGGCAGGAAGGCGAAGAAGGTCGTTCATCCGGTAACGGATCATCATCTGCGTACGGCGGGTGAAATCCGTGATCAGCGGCGACATCAGATCGCTTTCTGCCTCCCATTCGAAGGCCACGCAGTCTTCGCAGAGATGCACTGTCCCGTGCGGGCAGGCAACGCCGAACAGACCTTCGGTGGCCATGTAGATCTCGCGCACAGTGATATTGAAGCGCGCCTCGATCTCGCGCCGGTCGAGCGGGTCGAGCACTTCGGCGCCCGAGAAGACCTTGTCAGGTGCGAGCGGCAGGTCTGCCCGCGCGAGCGCAAGCAGCGCGTGCGGCGGCGCCACGAGAACGCTTGGCCTGAAGGCGGCGACCTCGGCAAACTGGTTTTCGAGCCCGCCGGCCAGGTCGAAGAATTTCAGTGCCAGACGCCCGGATTCGTTGGCAGCATCGTACAGACGACTGCTGCGCGGCAGCATCACGGCGACACGGTAGCGCGCCGACAGCATGTCCGGCAGGGCCTTGGCGAGCAAGGTGCCGAGCCAGAGATAGCGCTCCGGATCGCTGACGAGATAAAGCCCCCGATTGCCGCTGGTACCCGTGCTGGCGCCGACAGTGTAGCGACCGATACGGCCGGTCTCCTCAAACGCGCGCCAGGCGGCGTCTGCGGTGATCCCGGCGATATTGTAGCGATGGAAAGCGCCCATCAGAGTGGCTTTGTCCATTTCGGGATACTCAGTGAGCGGAAGGCCCGTGAAAGCGGCGAACGCGTCGGCCTTTGGCGCAGCGCGCCGGAGGAAGTGGTTCAGACGGCGAGTTTGCCAGCGGAGGAGGTCCGGCCGGGTGCGCAGACGCGCAGCGCGCGCCCGGGTGCACCAGAATGCGGAAAGCGTGAGCAACAAGGCCGCGTTCACGGCCCTGGCTCCGGATCATGGCAAAGCACGATACGTCCGCCTGCAGCGGCGAAGGCATTGAGGCGCCTCGCTGTCTCGCGTCCGGCAGCAGGGTCATCAAGGATCCAGCGCGCTGGCGCGCCCGCCGAGCGGCCCTCGCGGATCGCCTGCGCGAGCCAGTCGGCATCTCCGGCATAGAGCAGCGCGGGCGTCTGTTTCGCGAAGAGGTAACCGGTGTGCCCGCGCATATGGCCCAGGAGGGGCACGGCGAGCACTTCGCCGTCGCCGAACACGTCGCGTGCGGAGCCGAGGCCGAAGGGGGCTTCTACCATCGGCAGGGACTCGAGCGGCGTCAGGCGCGCGCGGAGATCATCCGGCAGCAAGTCCCGAAACACGCCGTGCCGCGTACGCCCGATTGCGCCGGCGGCAAGGAAATGATCCAGCGCGTCCGCGTCACCAATCAGGCGGGCATCCGGATAATCGCGGAGCGCTGAGACATGATCCGCATGCAGATGGGTCAGAAGAATGGTGCCGGCATCCGGGACGCTTTCGGGAAGCGTGGTCGCCGAGAGCCTCGGGCGCAGGATGGCTGCGTACAGCCTCAGCGGCAGAGAGCGCCGCCCGCGCGTCACGCGCGCGGAGTAACCTGTATCGATGAGACAGGTGCCCGCCCGGGCATGCGTGAAGAGGCCATAACGCACGGCGAGATCAACCGGCGTCCAACGTCCACCCTTCAGCACGAGACGCTCGGGCACGCGGACAACGGCGCTGTTCGGAAAGGCAATATCGGTGATCATCGCCGGTCTCCGAAGGTGCGGGCGAGCCCCTCGTCGAAGGCAATCTTCGGCGCCCAGCCGAGATGCGTGCGCGCGCCAGAAAGGTCCAGCGTCTGGGTGAAGGCAAAAAGCCCGGCGCCATAGGCCGTGATGCGCGGCTCGGGTTTCTGCGGGTGAAGATGCGCGGCAGCCTCCAGCGCGCGCGCGGCAACAAGGACGAGAGATGCAGGTATTTTCCGCCAACGGACGGTCACGCCAGTACGTGATCCGGTCGCCTCGGCAATGCGGCGTACCGCAAGTGGTTCGCCTCCGGAAATGTTGAAGACGCGGGATGCAAGGCCGGTCGGCGCTTCGAGCGCTGCAAGCACGCCGTCCACGACATCATCCACATGCGTCAGGTCCGTCTCGGCCGCGCCGCCCCGGATCAACGGCAAGGGGCCAGTCCGCGCCGCGCGCAGAAGGCGCGGCAGAAGGGCGGTGTCACCCGCTCCATAAATCCCGCGCGGCCGCAGGATGATCGTGTCGAGACTGGTCTCGGCGCTGACGAGGTGCTCGGCCTCGCGCTTGGTCGCTGCATAGGCGTTGACCGGCGGCGGCAGCGGCGTGTCCTCTTTCATCACCGGCTGGTCGCGGAAGCGGAAATATAGGCTCGGCGTAGAGATATGGACGAAGCGCTTTGCGCCAGAAGTCTTTGCAAACGCGATGGCCGACGCGGTGCCGCGCACATTGGCCGCGTGGAATGCGGCATATGATCCCCAGGCGGAGGACAGCGCGGCGCAATGAACTACGGACTGGATGTCGTGGCCAGAAACTGGAGGCGAGCCGTCCGACAGATCATACTGCACGCAAATGGCGCCGAGAGATTCGAGTGCGGCAAGCTTGCCGGCGTCCCGCCCCAGCGCGACAACCGGCTGGCCTACGGCCAGCAGGCGGCGGCAGAGTGCGCCGCCCAGGAATCCGGTCGCACCGGTGATGGCGATCGCGGCCAAGGGATCAGGTCTCCAGGATCGCCCCGGCCAGCGACACGCCGGCCGATGTACCGATCAGCAATACGCGCATGCCCGGCCGGATGAGGCTTTCGGCGCGGGCCATGCACAGCGCGGTGGGAATGGACGCAGAAACCTGGTTTCCGATCGTCTGGACACGGTCGAACACACGCTCCGGCGCAAAGCCGCCGCGCCGGACGATATGGGTCAGGGCATGCGGGCTCGCCTGATGCGGCACGACCAGGTCGATGTCCGCCCGTCTGAGGCCGGATGCTTCCAGAAGCCGGTCAAGGAAACCGGGCAAGGCGGCGGCGGTGATCCGGTAGAGCGCCTTGCCGTCCATCCGGAAATAGGCGCTGCGCGCGAAGGCTTCGGGATCGGCGTGGAAGTCGATGCCCGTCCCGCCTGCGGCGAGCGTGCAGGCATCATAGCCTTCCGCGAAGGTTTCCATGTGGAAGCCGCCGAAACGCACGCCGGCCGATTTGCCAATCCCTGCAGCGCTGACCACGAATGCGGCCGCGCCGTCGCCGAACAGGCCTGCCGTCTCCGGCGCGTCGTGCCAGGGCAGCGCGCGCGAGGCGATTTCCGACGTCACG
>JBGTKE010000248.1:0-13934 GCA_041744775.1 Hyphomonas sp.
CAGGAGTTCAGGCCACTCGCCTGACCACCAAATGCAGTTTCAACCCTGAACGACAAGGCACCCTCCCATGCTCCGTTCCATCCTCGCCACCGCCGCCTTCGCAGTCATCGCTGCCCCGGCTTTCGCCAGCAACGCCTACACCTTCGAGACCGTGAACCCGGTCTCGCAAAAACGCATCGTCGCCGAAAGCGCCGTCTGGTCCTGCGAAGGCACGACCTGCCGCGCCGAACTCGACCGCAAGGCCCCGACCGTTCGCATCTGCAAGAAGATCGCGAAAGAAGTCGGCCAGGTGTCCTCGCTCCGCAACACGAAATCCGAACTGACGGCCGAGCAACTCGCCGAGTGCAACGCCGCCGCGAAGAAATAGGCTTCGATCTCTCTCCATGCCTCTCCTCGGGCCGCCAGGGTATCGCCTTGGCGGCCTTTTTTGTTATCAGCTGACGGATGATCCGCATCGGAGGCTGACGGTATGGAGACGCGCAAACCCGAAGCCGGATGCGGCGCGGCGATCCGCGATGCCGAAGGCCGGCTGCTCCTGATCCAGCGGTTGCGCGAGCCCGAGGCAGGCGCCTGGGGCCTGCCCGGCGGCAAGATCGAATTTGGTGAACCGGCGATGGACACCGCACGGCGCGAAATCGCCGAGGAGCTCGGAATCGAGATCGAGATTCTCGGTCTCGCCTGCATCGCCGAGACGATCGACCAGGGAGACGGCCGCCATTGGATCGCACCGGTTTACCAGGCCGCGATCCGCGCGGGCGAGCCTCGAATCCTCGAACCGGAGAAACATGGCGGATGGGGCTGGTTCGCCCTCGATGACCTGCCCGCGCATCTAACAGCGGCGGCGAGAAGTTACGTGTCTGCCTTCGAGACATGATGCACTGCACCATCATTATGGAGACATTTTGACACCGGTAGACAAGCACAGATGTTTGCTCTGAACGTACAAGTATTGAGCATTTGTACTGCTTCCCCGTCGGCACGGATGTTGCAAATTTGGCCTGCCAAGCGCTAATGGGCTGATGGTGCCGAGGCCGGAAGCGCCCCCGATGGAATCGCGAAAACGAGGATGATGATGAGCGATACTGTAGCAATCCTTGCGGAGCTCGGCGTGCGTCCGAAATCGGTTCGGAAGAACTGGAACGAGGCCCGTCTCTACGAGACCGCTCTCGCTTCGGGCGAGGCGCGCGTTGCGAAAGGCGGCGCGCTGGTTGTCGAAACCGGACAACACACGGGCCGGTCGGCCAAGGACAAATTCACGGTGCGCGACGCGACAACCGAAGACACCGTCTGGTGGGACAACAACGCCCCGATGTCGCCTGCGCATTTCGATACTCTGTGGACGGACTTCAAAGCCCACATGGCGAACAAGGACATGTTCTCGCAGGACCTGTTCGGCGGCGCTGACCTCGACTACCGCCTGCCGGTGACGATCGTGACCGAATTTGCCTGGCACTCCCTGTTCATCCGCCATTTGCTGCGCCTTCCGGCCACGGATGAACTGAAATCCTTCCGCGCCGACTTCACGATCGTAAATTGCCCGAGCTTCCGCGCCGATCCGGCGAAACACGGGACGCGGTCCGAAACGGTCATCGCGGTGAACTTCACCAAGCGCCTCGTCCTGATCGGCGGCACGTCCTACGCCGGCGAGACGAAAAAGTCCGTCTTCACGATCCTCAACTACCTGCTCCCCGCGCAGGGCGTGATGCCGATGCACTGCTCGGTCAACACCTCCGACAAGGACGACGCCGCCATCTTCTTCGGCCTGTCGGGCACCGGCAAGACTACCCTGTCGGCGGATGCCTCGCGCACGCTGATCGGGGATGACGAGCATGGCTGGTCCGAGAACGGCCTCTTCAACTTCGAAGGCGGCTGTTACGCCAAGATGATCAAGCTCTCGCCCGAGGCCGAGCCGGAAATCTACGCCACCACGAAACAATGGGGCACGGTCCTCGAGAACGTCGTGATGGACCCCGCCACGCGTGAACTCGACCTCGACTCCGCCGCCCTCGCGGAAAATTCGCGCGGCGCCTATCCGATCGAGGCGATCCCGAACGCCTCGCTGACAGGCCGTTGCGGCCAGCCGAAAAACCTGATCATGCTAACCGCCGATGCCTATGGCATCATGCCGCCGATCGCCAAGCTGACTCCGGCCCAGGCGATGTATCACTTCCTCTCGGGCTACACCGCGCGCGTCGCCGGTACCGAGAAGGGCGTGACCGAGCCTTCGGCGACCTTCTCGACCTGCTTCGGCGGTCCTTTCATGCCGCGCCATCCGTCCGAGTACGGAAATCTCCTGCGCCACCTGATCGCGAAGTATGATGTCGATTGCTGGCTGGTCTCGACCGGCTGGACGGGCGGCCCGTATGGCCAGGGCAACCGGATGCCGATCAAGGCCACCCGCGCCCTGCTCAACGCCGCGCTCGACGGCTCGCTGAACACGGTCCAGTTCCGCAAGGACGAAACCTTCGGCTTCATGGTTCCGGCTGCCGTTCCCGGCGTCGATGCGAAGATCCTCGACCCGCGCTCGACCTGGGCTGACCCGGCCGCCTATGACGCGCAGGCGGCGAAGCTCGCCGACATGTTCATCGAGAATTTCAAGACGTTCGAAGCCTATGTCGGTGACGCGGTGAAAGCCGCCGCGCCGAAGGCCAAGATCACCGCCTGATCCAAGGAAGAAACGCCAGACATAAGCCCGCCCGGTTCTGCCGGGCGGGTTTTTTCATTTGAATGGCTCCCTTGACGTAAAGGGAAGTCTGGCGCGGGACGGTTGCCGCCGTTACGGTGCGCCGCATCTCGACGCCAAACATTCCGGAGGAAGCCATGCGCGAAGCCGTCATCGTCTCAACAGCCCGTACTGCCCTGACCAAAGCGGGCCGCGGCGCCCTCAATGATACCCACGGGATCACCATGGCCGGCCATGCCATCAAGGGCGCGCTGGAGCGTGCCGGCGTCGAGCCTGCCGCGGTCGAGGATGTGTTCCTCGGCTGCGCTGCGCCGGAAGGCGCCACCGGCCATAACGTCGCCCGCAACGCGGCCCTCGCGGCTGGCTGCCCGGCGACCACATCGGGCGCCACAATCAACCGCTTCTGCTCCTCTGGCCTGCAGGCGATCGCCAACGCCGCCCACACTGTCATCCACGAAGGCGCGGCCGTAACGGTCGGCGGCGGCGTGGAAAGCATCAGCCTCGTCCAGGGCTCAGGCCAGTCCAACCGCCACCGCTATTTCGAACCGGAACTCGCCAAGACCTGGCCGGCCATCTGGATGACGATGATCGAGACCGCCGAGATCGTCGCCGATCGCTACAATGTCAGCCGAGAGTCGCAGGACCAGTTTTCCGCAGAGAGCCAGCGCCGCACCGCCGAGTTCCAGCAGAAGGGCTACATGGCGCAGGAAATCGTGCCGCTGAATACCCGGATGAAACTCGTCAACAAGGAGACGCGCGAAGAAACCTTCCAGGACGTGGTCGCCGACAAGGATGACTGCAACCGTCCCGGCACGACCTATGAAAGCCTTGCCGGCCTGCCGCCGGTGTTCTCGGGCGGCCAGGTTGTGAAGCAGGGCAAGTATGTCACCGCCGGCAATGCATCGCAGCTTTCGGATGGCTCGGCCGCCGTAGTCGTCATGGAAGCCAAGGAAGCCGCCAAGCGCGGCATCAAACCGCTCGGCCGGTTTGCCGGTTTCAACGTTGCCGGTTGCGACCCGGACGAAATGGGCATCGGCCCGGTCTTCGCCGTGCCACGCCTGCTCGAACGGCATGGTCTGAAGGTCAGCGATATCGACCTCTGGGAGCTGAACGAAGCCTTTGCCTCGCAGTGCCTGTACTCGCGCGACCGGCTCGGCATCGACCCCGAGAAATACAACGTCAACGGCGGCGCGATCTCGATCGGCCACCCGTTCGGCATGACCGGCGCCCGCTGCACCGGCTCGATCCTGCTCGAAGGCCAGCGCCGGAAAGCGAAATGGGGCGTGGTCACGATGTGCATCGGCGGCGGCATGGGCGCAGCTGGCCTGTTCGAAATCTACAACTGATCGGCTCGCCCGATCGGTTGTGACGGCAAGGGCGGCCCTCAAGGCCGCCCTTTTCTTATCTGTGCTTGAAGATCACCTGCCTTCTTCACGCCTCAGGCGCATGACATGGAGAAGGACGTAAATTTGGAGTGGCGGCCATGATGAGGCACCTGATTGCAAGTTTCGCTTCCGCTGTCCTGGTCTCCGGCTGTAGTGCACCCGAGACCGCAGAGAACCCCGGTATCGCAGCGGCCACCCCGGTCCAGGCCACCGGGTTCATGACGGAGAACCTTGCCGCACCCGAGGGCGCTGCCGACACCAAGGGCGACGGCGTGCTGCGCGATTCCGAAGGTCGCCCGTTCGAATACGCCCTGCTCGGGCAGAAGCTGCCTGCCTTCACAGCATCGATGGCAGATGGCCGCCCGTTCGAGTCGGCCTCGATCAACCGATGGACGGTGATTGACGTCTGGGGCGCCTGGTGCGGTGACTGTGTCGCTGATGGTCCTTACGTCGACGCGCTCGCGCGTGCGATTGCGCAGGACCCGGATCTCGATTTCCTGTCGATCCATGTGCCTGCAAGTGCGGCCCGCGCCACGCCGCAGGAAATGTTCGGCAAGTATGGCTCACTCGCCGCCTATTTCGATTCGGCTGGGTACTCGCTTCCCGTCGTGATCGACACCGATGGCAGCTTGCGCGAGGCGCTCAGGATCAGCTGGACACCAACTTATCTGGTCGTTTCGCCGGACGGGGTCGTACGCGGCTTCCGCACCGACCTCTCGGTCGATACAGACCAGCCGGTGAAGAGTTTCATTCAGGACATCGCGCGCGTGCGCGGCGAGGTCCGCGCCGCCGCGTCGCTTGTCATGTCGCCGGCCGGAGTCGCAGGGCTCGGCCAACACACACCGTTCACCGTCTCGGCGGTTGAGAAGGCGTTCCCTGGCCACAGCGTGATTCCGGTCACCGACCCCGCGACCGGAACCGCGACTTTTGAAGTGCGCCCGAACGGGAGCGACACGGCCCGCTTCCTCGTCGAACCGGACTGGACGCGCGGCTATGTCGCGGCCGTGCGCAGCCGGGACCCCGGCGTGCGCGGACCGCTGGGCGAAGTGATCGGGCAAACCACGCTCGGCACCCTTCCAGCAGAAGCGAGGGCGCTTTGCACCGGGTCTGAACCCGGCGTCCTCGTCTGCCCCGACCCGGGCGCGCCTGCCGCATTTGCCCGGGTCTACGCGCTTCCGGCAGGCGGCAAACCTGAATCGGGCGCAGTTCTCGCCGAGCTCCGGTATTTTGCGGCGACGCCCTGAACCGGAGCGCACACCGGCACCGGGACTGCATGGGCCGCCAAATCGAAACACCGAAGAGGAATCTGGTTCGGAGGTTTGAATCTTGGCGCCGGGCGGGCTAACCTGACGGTCATCATCGGCCCCATCAGGAAGGCACGCCGCAATGCTGCATCCCTCTACCAAGCGCCTCATCGACAAGCTGAGCGAGATGACGCGCAAGCAGCGGGTCACCTGGACCGAAGGCGAGAACGCCACGGTCGTGCATGACACCGAAGGCTACCGCGTGGTCATCACGCCGGACCCGCATACCGTGCTGCTCACCGACGGGATGGGCCGCGAGATTGAAACCTGCACGCCGGAAGAATTTGCCGACGACGTCGATTCCCATGGCCGCCCTTATCCCAAGTTCATCGCAGAACTCTACCGCGAAGCCGCCCGCCATGCGCGCGGCACCGAGAAAGCCATCCGGGCTCTCCTTGCGGGCCTTGATTCGGCCGAGGCCGAAGCGCCGGCTCCCGACGCGCCGGTTGTGCCCGGTGTGCAGGTGATCGACGTTCCGGATGCGACCACCGATGAGACCGCTCCCATCGAAAGCGAGACCGAGATCACCGCGGCCGTTGCCACCCTCGCCGACCAGATCAACGCCGCGCCACCGGCGCCAGCGCCCGGACCCGAGCCTGAACCCGTCATCGCCGTGCAGGCGCCCGAGCCCGACTCCCAACCCGAGCCACCGCTGGAACCGGCGCCGGCAGTCACCAAAGTTGTTCCCAAAGCCCCTGCACCTTCGGTGGATGTGTCCCCGCTGACGAAGGAGCCGGGATCGTTCGGCACCTTCGGCGTGTTCGAACAAGTCTCGGCCAAACAGGAGCCGGTGCAGGCGCCAGAACCGGAACCTGCGTTCGAAGCGATCACTACCGAAGCCGCGCCTGAGATCGAGCCAACGCCCGAGCAGGTCCTCACCGTGACAGCGCCCGAGCCCGAGCCGGAGCCTGAGCCCGAGCCGCAACCGGCCCCTACGCCCGCGCCAGCCGCGCCGACACTCAGCCAGCCGATCTCGCTGTCCTCGATTCCCTTTGGCTTCGGCCTCGGCGCGGCCCAGCGCGCGGGCACTCCTTCGCATCCGTCGACCACGCCGCCGAGCCCGGAACCCCACGTCTCCGAAGCCCCGGCGCGCATCGTCATCGACGGAACCCTCGACTTGCCGGACCTGTCGCCGGAGGATTTCGACACCGTCACAGCGGCTGATCCCTATCCGCAGCCGGCACCGAGAACCGATCCGCTCGAGATGCCGGGCGAAAGCTCGCCGCCTGCTCCGGAACCGGGAAATCCGCGCCGGTTCAATCCCTGGAACTAGCCGGAACTTCAGGCAGCTGTTGCCCCGGAAGCACGCCTGCATCCCCATCGCAGCAAATCCACTCGCGCCGGAGGCGACCAGCGTTTTCCTTTGCCCTTCATTGTGAGACACCCGCGCCAGACTCGGCCGCGCCGATGCGACCTCCCAGCCTCCTGCGCCAAGGTGATTCCATGCTCTCACAAATACTCGTTCGCCGCCTCGTTGCCGGCGCCAGCCTGATTGCCCTTACCGCGTTCGGTCCGCCCGCGTTTGCCCAGACGGCGGAAGATGATGCAACCGCCCGGCTCGGAACCATCACCGTCACCGCCCAGCGTGTCGAAGAAGACCTGCAGGACGTGCCGATCTCGATTTCGACCCTGTCGGACGAGAAGCTCGACACGCTGAAAGCCTCCGGCGCCGATGTGCGTTTCCTGTCCGCCCGCGTGCCGAGCGTGATTGCCGAAAGCTCCTTTGGCCGCGCCTTTCCGCGTTTCTACATCCGCGGTATCGGCAACACCGATTTCGACCTCAATGCCTCGCAGCCCGTCAGCCTCGTGTATGACGATGTGCCGTATGAGAGCCCGATCCTGAAGGGTTTCCCGGTGTTCGACCTCGAGCAGATCGAAGTGCTGCGCGGACCGCAGGGCACGCTGTTCGGCCGCAACACGCCGGGCGGCATCATCAAGTTCGACTCGCGCAAGCCGCAGGAAGACTTCGAAGCCTATGTCCGCGCGTCGTACGGCAATTACAACACGCGCGACCTCGAAGGCGCGGTCAACCTGCCGGTGGTCCATGACGTGCTCGCGGTGCGTTTCTCCGGGCTCTACCAGGAGCGCGATCCCTACGTGGACAACGCCTTTGCCGGCGAGAAAGACCGCTATGAGGGCTTCAAGGAAGTCGCCGGGCGCGCGCAGGTCCTGTTCACCCCGCAGGGGTCTGACTTCTCTGCGCTGCTCAATCTCCACGCCCGTTCGAACGACGGCGACGCGCGCCTGTTCCGCGCCAACATCATCAATGCGGGCCGGAAGGGACTGGGCGCGGGTTTTGACCGCGACACGGTCTTCTTCGACGGCCAGAATTTCCTGACGCAGGACACCAAGGGCGTCACCCTGAGGCTCGACAAGCCGCTGACCGATGCGATCACCGCGACCTATGTCTTTGGCTACGAGAATGCCGAGATCGAAAGCCGCGGCGATATCGATGGCGGCTTCGGCGCCGCCTTCCTCGGCGCCGGCAGTTTCGGGCCGGGTTTCATTCCTTTCCCGTCCGAAAGCTCGGGCGCGGTGGACGATCTTGATCAGACCACGCACGAGCTGCGCTTCGCCTTCGACGATGGCGGCGCACTGCGCGGACAGGCCGGCGTGTTTGTCTTCCAGGAAGACGTCTTCATCACCTCGCTCAGCTTCAACTCGCTCGCGCCGGGCCAACCCGAAAACGGCCGGGCCACGCGTTCCAACACTACCGACAGCCTCGGCATCTTCGCCTCGCTATCTTATGACCTGACCGACCGGCTCACGCTCTCCGGCGGCGCCCGCTGGACCGACGAGGAAAAGGATTTCGTGGTCGAGCGTCTCCTGAGCCCGTTTGGAGCCGGGCCCCTCGGCCCGATCACGGGCGTCACCGCGGATGATGAAGTCAGCTGGGACGTGTCCGCCACTTATGCGTATACGGACGACATCAACCTCTATGGCCGCATCGCCAAAGGCTTCCGTGGTCCATCGACGCAAGGCCGCCTGGTGTTTGGCAACGATGTCTCGACGGCCGATTCCGAGACCGTGGTGTCTTATGAAGCCGGCGCCAAGAGCGAACTGTTCGACGGCCGGGTGCGCCTCAATACCAACGTCTTCTTCTTCGACCTCGAAGGCCAGCAGCTGACCATCGTCGGCGGTCTCAACAATACAGTCGCCCTGTTCAACGGCGAGAAAGCCGAAGGTTATGGCTTCGAGATCGACGCCGAAGCCATGCCGGCCGACAATCTCTTCATCACAGCGGGACTGTCCTACAACAAGACCGAGATCAAGGACGACCTGCTCCTCGCGCCGGGCTGCGGCGGCGGCTGCACCGTGCTCGACCCGCCCGTCTTCGACGGACTGGGAAACCTGATCGGCTATAACATCTCCGGCAACGCGTTCCCGAATGCGCCGGAATGGATCGCCAACGTCACCGCGCGCTACGGCGTGCCGGTACCGGGCGGCGAGATTTACGGCTATACCGACTGGGCCTACAAGGGCGAGACCAACTTCTTCCTCTACGAGAGCATCGAGTTCGGGCAGGAAGGCTATTGGGAGGGCGGCCTGAAAGTCGGCTTCAAGTCCGATCAAGGCTTCGATGCCTCCATCTTTGTACGGAACATTCTCGACGAGAAAGCCCTCGAAGGCGCCATCGATTTCAACAACCTGACCGGCTTCGTCAACGAACCGCGCACGTACGGGGTGCAACTGCGCTGGGACTTCTGACGTTAGCTGACCAATGACGTGACGGGCGCGCACGCGTGCGGCGACAGGATCATGGTTCCGGCCATCGCGCCCGAATCCAGATAAAACTCGAGGCGAAGCGCGATGCCGTGTTCGTCGAGGTAGAACCTTGTGTAGCTATCACAGGCCTTTTCAAACAATGCCTTCTGGCGAGAGCCCGGTTTGAGCACACTGTGGGCGCGCAGTTTCAGGCGCACCCGAAGCTGGTCGTCCGATATGACGATGGCTTCCGGACCGGTGCGAAGCGTGAATGCGGCGTGGGCCAAGGTTTTCGCGGCCTGCCGTTCCACGAACGCGATGCGCTTCTCCGGCTTGGCCTGCTCGAAGTTGAAGCCGGCATCATGCGTGAAGTAGAGGAACACGCTGACGATCGCGACAATGGGGGCGGCGAACTTGTCCATGCCCGAAAGCATACCGCGTTAAGGACAACGCCTCGTTGCGCGCGATGGCAAAAGTTGCGCGCCACTATTAACGCCTGCGAAACACGTCAGACCGGCGAGATGTCGGTAACCTTGTAAGTCAGCGCCGACCGGCCCGGATGGTCGATCGTGACATACTCGCCTTCGCGGAAATTGTGCGCGCCGAACCGGAAGACCGGCTCGTCGTCGCCCTCGTTCTCCTCATCATAGTGGAAGAACCAGTTCTGGCCGCGATGGGTCAGCCAGCCGTCGGCCTTCTCGGCCGGATCCGGATGGAACCGGAATACCCGGCAGGCTTTCCGGTGAACCCGCCAGGCCTCGATATCCAGCTGTCCGGCGCCGTCCAGCGGTGCGACGATCAGGTAGCCCTGTGCAGGATCGCCGGCGGGGAGGCCGGGATTGCGGGCGAGTTGAAGCGTGATGCGGCGAAGGGGCATGATCAGTCTCCGGAAGAATTATCGCGCGAGCGCGAGCGCAGGCGATTCGGTTGCCTCAAGCAGGCGGCGGCTGGTGCCGCCGAACAGGCGTTCGCCGAGGCGCGAATGACCGTAAGCGCCCGCCACGATCATCGTCGCACCGGCGCCGGCAGCCAGCGCCAGCAAGGCGCCGGCGACTTCGCCTTCAATGCTTTCCGAGCGCGCCGTGATGCCCCTGCGTTTCAGCCAGTCTTCGAGCAATCCGGACGTCAGGCCGGGCCGGGCGCCGTCGCGCTCGGCATCCTTCTGGTTCTGCGCAATGATGACCTCGCCCATCGCAGTGATCAGCGGCACATGGAAACGGACAGCGCGTGAGGCGCCGTTGGAGCCGTCCCATCCGATAATGACCGGACCCGGCTGAAAGGGCTTCGCGCCTGCCAGCACGACCGGGAGGCGCGCATCCATCATCACATGTTCGAACGCGATCGACAGCGGCTCTCCGGATTTCGAGGCGCTACGGGGAAACACGATCGCTTCGGCGAGCGTGGCGGCGCTCGCCGCTGCGCGCTCGGCTGTGCCGACCTGATGCACGAACGTGCTCTCGACAGCGCCCGCGCCCGCGTTCACGACTTCCCGGAACGCGCCCTCGGCGGCGGCAAGCATGTCGTTCTGCATGTCCATCAGGCTCTTGACGGCGGCTGCCGACATGCCTGCGGACTCGGGTGTCGAGACGACCATCAGCGCCGATTGCGGATCCGGCAGTGCACACAGTCCGGTGAGCGGCTGGTTGAGCTTTCGCGCCAGGGCAAGCGCGGACTGGGTGGTCAGGGTGTCTGTCTCGGACGTTCCCTGAAGCACGGCAACAATCGACATGGCAGGCCTCCTTGCGGCCCGCAGCGGGCCGTTGTTCAGCCCTTACCATTCCGGCAGCCGGGCCGTACCTGTGGAAACTACCTAGTTGCCCGGGCCGATGCAATCCGGGCGCGCGCAATGCGGTCGGCCACATAGTTCGTGGGCTGACTTGTCACGATTGCTTCGTCGAGCACTTCGCCCAGCGTGACAATCAGGCGGGCGAGCGTTGCCTCCACCCAGTCGCGAGAATAGCTTCCCGAGATTTCAGCGGCCACATTGATGATCCCGCCGCCATTGATTACGTAGTCCGGCGCATAGAGGATTCCCTTGCGGCGCAGGAACTCGCCCATCTCCGGCATGACCAGCTGGTTGTTGGCACCGCCGGCGATGCCCTTGACCTTCAGCCGCGCTAGCGTCTTCTCATTGATGATGGCGCCCAGCGCATTCGGCGATAAGATGTCGGCTTCGGCGTCATAGATGTCATTCGGCGCCACGATGCGCGCGCCCGTCCGCGCGGCAACGGCGGCCAGCGCATCCTGGTCGATATCGGTGATGATGAGATGAGCGCCCGCCTTCGCAAGATGGTCGCAGGTGTAGCCGCCCACAGAGCCGACGCCCTGCACCGCAATCGTCCGGCCGTTGAGATCATCGGTACCGTACAGGCGCCTCGCCACTTCCCGGATGCCAAGGTACACGCCTTTCGCGGTCACCGGAGACGGGTCGCCGCTGGCCGCGGCGCCCTCGTCGAGCCCGGCCACGAAGCGCGTTTCCTCGCGGACGATCGCCATGTCGGCGACGTCCACGCCGACATCCTCGGCCGTGTAATACCGGCCCTGAAGGCTTTCGACGGCGCGGCCGAAAGCGCGGAAGAGTTCCGGCGACTTGTCCGATTTGGGATCGCCCCAGATCACCGCCTTGCCGCCGCCGAGCGGGATGCCCGCCATGGCATTCTTGTAGCTCATGCCCTGCGACAGGCGCAGCACGTCGGTCAGCATGGCGTCGCCGGTCGTGTAGTTCCACATCCGGCACCCGCCTGCCGCGGGCCCGAGCGCCGTGGAATGCACCGCGATCACGCATTTCAGGCCGGTTGCCCCGTCGTGGAAGGCGTGAACGCTCTCGTGGCCATCGAAAGAGGGGTGATCGAACATGCGCGCGACTCAAAAAAGGGTTTCAAACGAAACTATTGCCGCCGCTGTAGCCGCCGGTCTGGCGCCGGGTCAACCGCCCGTCCCGGGGGCCGTCATTGACACCTTTGCAGGGTTTGCGGCGTAAGGTGCCCGCGCATGCAGCTCCGCTCCGTCATTCTGGCCATTGGCATCATGACCGTCCTGCTGGCTGCGGCGATGCTGCCGTGCGCGCTGATCGACCTTGCAGACGGCGATGAGCGGGCGCACGTGTTCGTGGTCTCCGCCAGCTTGTCCGGCCTGATGGGCGGGCTGTTCTGGGTCCTGGCGCGGGGCGGGGAGCTGCGGATGGGTCAGCGCGAAGCCTTCCTGCTCACCGTCATCGTCTGGGTCTTCCTGCCGGCGATTTCCGCGATACCCTTCCTCGTCTCCGGGCACGCGGTCACCGATTCCTGGTTCGAAGCCGTCTCCGGGATCACCACGACCGGGGCGACCGTATTCACGGGCCTCGAGGACATGCCGCGCGGCTTGCTTCTATGGCGCTCGATCCTGCAATGGATCGGCGGCATCGGGATCATCGTGACCGCCGTGGCCATCCTGCCCCAGCTCCGGGTTGGCGGCATGCAACTGTTCCAGCTGGAGAGTTCCGACATGACCGGCAAGTTCCTGCCGCGCGTGTCGGACGTCGCGGCCTATATCGGCTACGCCTATCTCATCATCTCGGCGCTCTGCGCCCTGCTCTACAGCATGACCGGAATGAACTGGTTTGATGCCATCAACCATTCGATGACCACCGTCTCGGCGGGCGGATTCTCGACCCATGATGCCTCCTTCGGCAAGTTCAATGGAACCCCGGCGATCTATGTGGCCATCGTCTTCATGACGATTGCCGCCATGCCGATCAGCCTCTTCGCCATCCTCATTTTGCAAGGCAGGATCATGCCATTGATCCTCGATCCGCAGCCGCGCCTGTTCGTCGCGATTGCCTTGCTGATCTCAGGAATTATCGTTTTTTATCACGAAATCCACCTTCAGGAATCGGCGTTCGAATCGGCCTTGCAGGCCGGCGTCATCGCCGTGTTCAATGTCATCTCGGTCATCTCGGGCACCGGCTATTCTTCGGCGCCCTATGACACATGGGGCAATCCGGTTGTCGCCCTCATCCTGCTCGCAACCTTTCTCGGCGGCTGCGCCGGCTCGGCGTCGTGCGGCATCAAGATGTTCCGCCTCGAAATCACGGGCAAGGCGCTTTACGCCTGGTCGCAGCGGATGGTGCAGCCGCACCGCAAGGCGCCGATCCGCTATGCCGGACGCATTGTGGATGAAGATACGCTCCAGTCCGTGATGGTGTTCCTGTTCCTCTACCTTGTCACCTTCATGGTCGCGGCGGCTCTCTTGTCATTCACGGGACTGGATACGCTGACAGCGATTTCGGCCTCGGCCACCAGCGTATCGAACGTCGGCCCAGGCCTGGGGAACATCGTCGGCCCATCCGGGACTTACGCTTCACTGACAGATTTCGCGAAATGGGTTTGCGCGACCGCGATGCTGCTTGGGCGTCTCGAATTCGTTGCCTTTTTCGTGGCGTTGACGCCCCGCTTCTGGCGCGGCTGACCCCGCTAGAGCCCGGTCGCCTGCCAGATCATCCGCAGGGCGACAAAGGCCAGCAGGAGCCCGAACAGCTTGCGCAGGTTGTCCGCCGGCAGGCGATGCGCGAGCGCCGCCCCGACAGGCGCCATCAGCACCGTGAAGATCGAGATCAACGCGAAGGCCGGAAGGTTCACGAAGCCGAGGGACATCGGTGGCAGGCCCTCACGGTTCCAGCCCACGAAAATTGCGGCGATTGCGCCTGGCAGTCCGATCGCGACGCCCCAGCCGGCGGCAGTCGCCACGGCGCGGTGGATGGGCATTGCGCAGAGTGTCATCAGACTGACCCCGAACGTGCCGCCGCCGATCCCCATCAGGGCCGACAGCGTGCCGAGCCCGGTGCCGAGCCCGGCGCGGGCGGCGCCTCCTGGCATCGTT
>JBGTKE010000249.1:0-1527 GCA_041744775.1 Hyphomonas sp.
TCCCGGAACTGGGCGCGCTGTTCGCCGCCAATGCGGCCGGCGTGCCGGGCCATGAACAGGCGCTCGCCGAAACCCGGGAATACCTGACGCTTTGTTCGGTGCAGGCTGAAGCCGCTGCGACAGCGTTCTAGAGCGGCGTTCCGAAAAGTGGGAACCGGTTTTCGGCAAAACGCCGCGACATTTTATTAGGCGTTCTTGATGTTCATCCCGCCATCGACCGGAATATGCACGCCATTCAGGAAACTCGCCGCCGGCAGAACCAGCGACAGCGTGATGTTGGCGACTTCTTCCGGAATGCCATACCGGCGCAGCGGCACGCGGCGCTTGGCGTAGATCTCCTTGTGTTCGTCCGGGATGCCGGAGGTGATGCCGGTAATGATCGGACCCGGGCAGATACAGTTCACCGTGATGCCCTCGCGCCCAAGGTCCACCGCCAGCCCACGCGTCAGTCCGATCACGCCATGCTTGGCGGCGACATAAGGTGAGTTGCCGGGCGTTGCCCCAAGGCCCTCGGTCGAGGCGATGTTGACGATCCGCCCCCAGCCATTCTTGCGCATGTAGGGCAGCGCCGCGCGGATTGCGCGCTGGTGCGAGGTCAGCATCACATTGATACTCGGCCCCCAGCTGTCCTCATAGCTTTCCTCGCCGACATCGCCGGCTTTGGCAAAGCCGGCATTGTTCACGAGAATGTCCATCCCGCCGAAATGCGCCGCGGCCTCATCCACCACCCGCTTGATCGCCGCCGCGTCACCGACATCCAGTGCCCAGCCCTTCACGTGGCTGATGCCCGCCGCCTTGATCTCCTCGACGACGATATCGACATTTTCCTGCTTCAGGTCGGTCACCGCCACATTCGCGCCTTCGCGGGCGAACAGGTGAGCGGTTGCGCGCCCCATGCCGCTGGCGGCGCCGGTAATCAGCGCGGTCTTGCCTTTGATCGAGCGGGAAAGTTCCTGATATGGGGGCTGGGTCATGCTTGTTTCCTCAGTTTCTTGATGGTGCCTGAAAAGTTGAGGCAGGGCCGTCCGTCGGCCGTGACGATCCCGCGCACGAAGACCAGCGAGCCGCCCTGACGCAGGAGTTCGCCGCGCGCCTCGACCCACTCGCCCTCGACCGGCCCGTCGAGAAATTCGGAGGTGAATGCGACCGTCAGCCCATAGGCGCCGTCCATACCGTCATGGGCGATGGCGAACAGGGCAAAGTCCGCAAACGTCATCAGGCAGCCGCCATGCATCACGCCGTAGGAGTTCATGTGCTTGCGGGCTGCCCGGAACGCGGACACCGGGCCTTTCTCGTCCACCCGGAAATAGAACGGGCCCGCTGTTTCATATTCGAACGGCTCCTCTGGCCAGGTTGTCCAGCCGGCAAACTCTCCGCTCGTGACCACCGTCGCCTTCATGTATTTCCCCCGGGGCGCTATTTCTTGACTGCGGCAACCATACCCCTACGGCCCCCTTCGACAAGCGTGCCGTTGGGGCATAAAGTGCGCTGCGAATAGACGATAAGGGAGACGAGACCCATGGCCTT
>JBGTKE010000250.1:0-2181 GCA_041744775.1 Hyphomonas sp.
GAGTCCAACTATCTCTACGGCATCCAGCGCGGCGCGCCGCGCGTCATTCGCCTGCTTGATGAAGCCGGGTATGCGGCAACCTGGACGGTCTGCGGCCAGGCGCTCGAGAAGGCGCCCTGGCTTGCCCGGGCCATCATCGACCGGGGCGATGAGCCCTGCAATCACGGTCACAAATGGGCCTTCACCGCGTTCATGGATGAGCCGGAGGAGCGCGCTTTCATCGAACGCAGCACACGGAGCATCGAGGCGACGTGCGGCCGCCGGCCGACGGGCTGGCTCTCGCGTTACCTGCACACCGACATCACGCGCCGGCTGCTTCTGGAGCAGGGCTATACCTATCACATGGACGATTATTCGGACGATTTTCCCTACTGGTCGCGGGTCACGCTGCCAGGCGGGGAGGCGAAGCCGATGGTGATCCTGCCTTACGCGATCGATTCCAATGACATGAAATTCTGGCTCAGTGCCGGTTTCACCCCGCAGATGTGGCTCGACTATGCCACCCGCAGTTTCGACTGGCTGTATGCCGAAAGCCTGCGGGAAGGCGCCCGGATGATGAGCGTCGGTCTCCACCTGCGCATAATCGGGCGCCCGGGCCGTATCGGCGCTTTCGAGGCGTTCCTAAAACACGTCAGATCCCACCCCGATATCTGGGTTGCGCGGCGCGAAGACATCGCATCGTATTTTGCCAGCCAGGTCAGTCCGGAGACAGCGAGATGAAACCTGCCTGGATCATGGCGGGCGCACTGGCGATCGCAGCCTGCGCCTCGGCCGAAGACGACAAAGCCGCCGCGGGCCGCGATGACGCCGCCGAGTATGCCCGGCTTGCGCTTGGCAGCTGGTCAAGCCGGGACCAGTCCGCCGATCCGGCCTATGACTGGGTGGAAAGCGAGACAGTCCGTATCCTTACAGATCGCATCGATGGCATATGGCTCTATCAGGAGAATGCTGTCCTTGCGGCGTCTCCGGACGCCTCGCCCGCAGCCGGCGCCAAAGACCAGCCCTATTTCCAGGTCGTGATCCAGTTGCAGGCGCTCGGCGACGGCGAGGTGCACACGACGACCTACCGGCTGGACACGGCCGAAGCCCGGGCAGGGGCCAAAGGGAACTGGCGCGATCCTTCGCGCGACTTTGCGCCTGAATGGATCGGCGCGGTCGCCTGTATGGGCCACATGCGCCGCGTTGCGGAAGGCTTCTGGCAGGGCGCTGTCGCCTGTCCGAATGGCTACAGGGGCGGCGTCAAGGTCGACAGCCGGTCCATCCGCTCGCCGGACGCCTATGTGAACTGGGACCGCGGCTTCGACCTCTCCGGCCGGCAGGTCTGGGGGCCGGCCTCGGGCGGCTATATCTTCAACCGTAAAGGAACCGTCGAATGAAAGTTCTGCTTGTGGCGGCCCTGTGCCTGCCAGTCCTCGGTGCCTGCGTCATGGTCGATGTGGACGAGCGGCGTTCTTCAAGTATCCAGGCCCCTCAGGCGGGCGCGCCGGCGGCGCTCCTCGGCGCGGAGAATCCCTATCCGGTCTTCGACATCAACCTCAGACGAACCACGCTGATCGTAAAAGATGCCGACGCGTCCCTGAAGCTTTACCGGGACGCCCTCGGGTTCAACGTCGTCTACGATCAGGAACTGACATCGCCTGGCCTGACGACCCGGCACGGCGCCGACGGACAGAACCGGTCGCGGCTCGTCCTCACCCAGACCAACAGCGCCGAACTCGGGATGATCGGTATCTGGCAGTTTCTCGACCAGACCGACAAGGATGTTGCCGCGGCTGACGCGGCCGACTTCACACCGGGCGAAATCGTCCTCCTGTTCCATACCGAGAATCTGCAGGAACGTTTCGACGCCGCGGCCGCCGTACCCGGTGTCACCGTGCTCGGCCCGCCCACCGAGCGCCGGTATCCTTCACCGGCAGGCGACATCGTCGTGATGGTCTCGATGCTCGTCGATCCCGACGGACACACGATCGAACTCAACCAGAAAATCTTCGATCCACGCGACGCGCGCTGATCCTGGCCGGCTGCCGGCGAGCGCGCGATGCAGAGCCTGTTGACCCGGGCCCGCGCCGGCTCTAATTTGTCCGGACAAATGATTCAGGTATTTCGCTCCCTCCTGTTCGTGCCCGGCGCACGCCCCGACCGGTTTGCCAAGGCGGCCGGAAGCGGCGCGGACGCAATCAT
>JBGTKE010000251.1:0-2974 GCA_041744775.1 Hyphomonas sp.
CCGCGTCCAGCGCGGCGCTGCGGGCGTTGAAGTCCATTGAGCTGTCGAGCCGCTCGGCCCGCACGCCGACCTGTTTCAGCGCGTCCACTTGGTCGGCCATCAGCGCGATCAGCGGCGAGACGACGAGGCCGCAGCCTTCCCGCAGCAGCGCGGGGATCTGGTAACAGAGCGATTTGCCGCCGCCGGTCGGCAGCACGGCGAGGCCATCGCGCCCGGCGAGCACATCCGCGATGACGTCCTCCTGCAGGCCGCGGAAGGCGTCATAGCCGTAGACGCGTTTCAGCAGCGCGCGGGCATCTTTCAGGAGGGGTGCGGGAGGCATCGGCGTGTTGTGAAGGGGTGCGCAAGTCGCGGCAAGGGGCCTCCTCCCCGGCGCGTCGTTTCGGGTACCAGTTCTTGCGTCGTTTGTCGCCGTTCGACCCGCCACCATTCATGCGCAGTCTGCATGAATGTCATCGCCGGGGCGCCCTTCTCTGCCGGTCTGAGGCTACGCATATACCGCTCAACAGCAACCCTTCCGATGGAGCCTTCCGATGATTGACATTCGTCCGTTCGACAAGCTGGGCCGGTTCCGCAATGACTGGCTCAATGCCCATTACCATTTCTCGTTCTCGCAATATTACGATGCCGACCGCATCCAGCACGGCGCGCTGCGCGTCTGGAATGATGACGAGATCGAGCCGCGCACCGGCTTCCCGCCGCATGGGCATGACTCGATGGAGATCATCACCTATGTCCGCAAGGGCGCGATCACGCACAAGGACTCGCTCGGCAATACCGGCCGCACCGAGGCCGGCGACGTGCAGGTGATGAGCGCCGGGTCCGGCATCCAGCATTCCGAGTGGAATGCCGAGGATGTGCGCACCGAGCTGTTCCAGCTCTGGATCCTGCCCCGCAATCGCGGCGGCAAGCCGGGTTGGGGGGCGCGCCAGTTTCCTAAGGGCGACCGCTCCGGCAACTGGGCGGTGCTGGCTTCCGGCACCGGCGAGGATGGCAGCCTGGTGATCAACCAGGATGCCAGGGTGCTGGGCGCGACGATCAAGGCCGGCGAGACGTTGACCTATACGCTGCCCGAGGGCCGGTACGGCTATCTCGTCGTGGCGGACGGCGAGGTCACGCTCAACGGCCGGCCGCTCGGGACCCGCGACGGCGCAGCGATTTCCGGCGGCGAGACGCTGACGCTCGCGGGCGTCGATTCGGCCGAGCTGGTGCTGGTCGATACGGTCTGAGGCACCCTCACGCTTGTGTGACTTCTTCCCCCGGCCGATCGCTGGTAATGTCCGGTGATCGGCTGGTTCGTCACCGGCCTGAACGGGAGCGATCCGATGAAATACCTTCTGGCTGCAAGCCTCGTGATAGGTCTGGCGCCCGCGGCGGCGGCGACCGAGATCAACGTGTCGTACGCGCCTGAATTTTCCGAGACGCTGGTCGAGGAGTACGGCGTCAAGGAAGGCGAGTATCTTTCGGGGCGCGTTCGCAAGGACCTCGAGCGCGAACTGGCCAAGGCCGGCGGCGATGTCGCGCGCGTCGATGTCGTCATTCTCGATGCCAAGCCTTCGCGCCCGACCTTCAAGCAGGGCGGCGACGAGCCCGGCCTCGACATGCTCCGCTCGGTCAGCCTCGGCGGGATGAAGCTGCAGGCGGTGGCGTATGATGCCTCCGGCGCGGCGTCCGAACCGTTCGAATACAAGTGGTACGAGCATGACATCCGTTACGCCGGCCTGACAACCTGGCATGATGCCCGCCGGGCTTCGAGCCGGTTTGCTTCGCGGTTTGCCAAGACGCTCGACTAGCGCCTAATCGTCCGATTTGATCCGTACACTGAGGACTTCCGGTGTCTTCAGATGCAGGTCGCGCTGCGGAACCGGCACGTGGATATCGTGGCGCTCGAGGGCGGAGTGCATTTCCCAGACATAGTCTGCCATCACCCGTTGCGGCTTCAGCACGGCTTCGTCGGTCAGCCAGACGATCAGTTCGAAATCGAGGCGGAACTCGCCGAAGCGGACGAGCCAGACCTGCGGCGTGCGTTCGCCCTTGTCGTCGAAGGTCCAGCGCAGGCGTGCGGCCGCTTCGAGCCCGGCCTTCTCGACGAGTTCCTTCGGCGTGCCATAGGCGACCCCGAACGGAACGTGGATCCGGCGTTTGGCATCGGCGTGCGTCCAGTTGATCAGCTGGTTCTTGATGAACGCCTCGTTGGGCACGATGATGTCGATATTGTCGTTGGTGGTCAGCACCGTGGAGCGGAAGTTGATTTCCTTGACGAGGCCTGACAGGCCGCCCTGCAACTCGATGAAATCGCCAACCTTCAGCGTCTTTTCCATCAGCAGGATGACGCCCGAGATGAAGTTCGAGAAGATCGATTGCAGGCCGAAGCCGATGCCGACGCCGAGGGCGCCGGAGAAGAAAGTGAGCGCGCCGAGGTTGACGCCGATCAGGTTCAGCGCGGCGACAAAGGCGATGATGATCGCGACGCCTTTCAGCGTCTGGCCGAGCAGGCCGCCGACCGAGGGCGGCAGGTTCTGCGCGCTGCGCATCTGGGATTGCGCGATATTGCCAATCAGCCAGCCGAGCCAGAGCGCGAAGGCGGCGAGCGCGAAGCTTGTCAGGAGGCGGAGGAGTGTGACCTTGGCCGTGCCGAAAGGGATGACGACCGATTCCAGCGCCGCGCCGAGCGGGGCGAGCCAGCCTACGATGTACAGTGCCGCGAAAATCCAGAGGGCCAGGGCAACGGTCTTCGAGACGAAGCCGCGCTTCATGCTGGCGGTGACGATCTGCACTGCGATCCAGGCCGTGAGGAGGCTGATGGCGATGTGCAGCGAGCGGCTGCCGAGGCCGGCCGCTTCGAAGCCGGCCGTGATGGCGACCAGCAGCAGCGCCGTGAAGGCGGGCCAGAGCATGCGCAGGACCGCGACCAGTGCGAGGAGGACGAAGTCGATCCGCCCGCGGGCTTCGGCCGCCGCCATCAGCCGCTTGC
>JBGTKE010000252.1:0-4921 GCA_041744775.1 Hyphomonas sp.
TCTAGCGCCCCCGACGCCGCTGCCGCCCGCGAGCCGCGCCACGATCGGCCCGAACACGACGCCGCCAAGGGCGCTGACGATAAGTGGGATATACTGTTCCATGGGTTTCCTCCCTGATGTTTCCCCGTGCGGGCGCTTCCCGGCCCGTCACGCGGGTGAGCTTCGCGCTGCGTCACCCCCGGGTCCAGCCCCTTCGCCATTGCGGCGAGGATTGCGGGCCCGGCGCGAGTCGGCCAAGAGGGGAAAATGACGATCCACAGACCCGCCCTTTTCCTCGACCGCGACGGCGTCATCAACGCCGACAAGGGCTATGTCAGCCGGCCCGAAGAGTTCGAGTTCATCGACGGCGCGGCCGACACGATTGCCGCTTTCAACGCCCGGGGCTGGTATGTCTTCGTCGTCACCAACCAGTCCGGAATCGCCCGCAACTACTACACGGAGGACGACATGCACGCCCTCCATGCCTGGATGCAGGCGCGCCTCGCCGAAGCGGGCGCGAAGATCGACCGGATCTACTACTGCCCCTATCACGAAGAAGGCGAAAACCCGCTCTACCGGCGCGACAGTTTCGACCGCAAGCCGAAGCCCGGGATGCTGTTGCGCGCGATGGCGGATTTTCCCGTGAAACGCGAGCTGAGCTTCCTGATCGGCGACAAGGAGGCCGACCTCGAAGCCGCCCGGGCGGCCGGTATCGGCGGCTTCCTGTTTACGGGCGGCAACCTTGCGAGCTTCGCCGAATGGACCCTCGCGGGTTTCGAGGATGGGCACAGGGGGTGAAGGCCGCCATCCTGCTCGTTTCGCGCGCAGCTTCGTGTTAATGGCGCTGAATGCGGAACCTGCAAATTAATCGCGACGTCCTGTGAAGGGATACGGCCCCGAAACCTTCGGCGAATTGAACGCCGAGGACTATGACGTGCTGCACGATCCCGGCACGACCGAAGCCGCTGTCGAGCTTCTCTCAAACTATGCGCTGCCCGTTCGGACCCTCGAGCTTGCGATCGGAACCGGCCGTGTTGCACTGCCGCTGGCCGAACGCGGATGTGTGATCGAAGGCATAGAGGCGTCTGCGGAAATGATTTCCAAACTCCGGCAGAAGCCCGGCGGCGCGGCAATCCCCGTCACGCGCGGTGACATGGCGGAAACGCGCGCCGAAGGTGAGTTCGGCTTCGTGTTCCTGATCTTCAACACGCTGTTCAATCTGACGACCCAGGACGCACAGGTTCGCTGTTTTGCAAATGCGGCTCGCATGCTGGCGCCGGGCGGCGCTTTTCTGATCGAAGCCTTCGTTCCAGATCTTACGCAATTCCGCGATGACCGCGGGCTGAAGCCAAAGCATCTCGACAGATATTCCCTTACGCTTGAGGCGGCGATCCACCATCCCGTCAGCCAGGTGGTCGAATACCAATACCTGCGGTTCAATGCAGGCGGCATGAGCCTGACGCCCCTGCCAATGCGTTATGCCTGGCCTTCCGAAATTGATCTCATGGCAGCGCTTGCAGGACTGACGCTCGAGGCCCGCTGGGGCGGCTGGAACAAATGTGCTTTCAGTGGGCAAAGCCGCATGCACATCTCTGTGTACCGAAAAGCGAGCGCCGACTAACCGGCCGGCTTTTTAGACGGGCACCGGGCCTGGGGCGCTGCGCTAGGGAACCGATGCCGTTTGTGCTATAAGGGTCATGTAGCGCGCCCCAGGGGGGACGTGCCGAGCACTCCGAAAAGGAGACTCCAATGCTGTTCCAAACAATTTTTAACCGTCTCGCGCTTCCGGTTGCCCTCTCGGGCGCCTGGCTGTTGGCCGCGTGCGGCCCCGCACCTGTCAGGGAAGAGGCCGAACCGGCGGCGCCTGCCGCCGCACCAGTAGATGAGCCTGCCGCGCCGGGACTGCCGCTTGCCATCAACGCCGCGGACGAAGCGCTCGCCTGGGGCAGCTGCCCGCCCATCTTCCCGGAAAGCTGCGGCATCGCCGTGCTGCACGGGGATCCCGGCGCGCCGAATGCGGATGTTTTCCTGCGCGTACCGGGCGGACTTGGCCTCGCGGCGCATACGCACACCTCGGCCGAACGGATGATCCTCGTCGCGGGAGAACTGAAGGTCAAGTATGCCGGATCGCCTGAAGTGACACTCGTCCCCGGTCAGTATGCCTACGGCCCTGCCGGCCTGCCCCATCAGGCGACGTGCGCGTCAGTTGATACCTGCGTGCTGTTCATCGCGTTTGAAGGCCCGGTCGATGCGACCGAGTATACAGGATCGCTCGACTAACCTGCCGCCTTCAACGTCTTCCAATTCATCCCGCCCATCCGGCAGACTTCCTTCCACTCCGCCGGCAGCACCGGCTGAACCGACAGCCGGAACGACGTCACGAGGCTCATCTCTGACAGCTTGGGATTTGCCTTCGCCGCCTTCAGCGTCACCGGCTTCGGCATCGGCACCAGTGCCTTCACCGTGACGCAGTCCCAGCGCGGATCATCCGTAGACGGATCCGGCGCCGCCAGGGCGCACACCTCCACTACGCCGACCACCGCGAGCCCCTCATTGGAGTGGTAGAAGAACGCCCGGTCGCCGAGCTTCATCGCCCGCATGTGGTTGCGCGCGGTATAGTTGCGTACGCCGGACCACATCTCGCCCGTCTCGCCTTTAGCCACCTGCTGGTGCCAGCTCCAGGCGTCCGGCTCGGATTTCAAAAGCCAGTATTGCATCGATCCACCTTCTCTTGCGGGCCGTCTTAGCTGCCGATTGCCGCTTCGGCCAGTGCGGCGCGAACCAGCCGCTGATAATTCGGCCAGCCCTTGTACTCGGCGAGCACCGGATCGATCCCCTCCCACGCCGCCCGGAACGCCTCCACATGCCCCGGCTCTGCCAGCGCTGCTCGCAGCGGATCGATCGCCACGCGGATCGTGAACGCCACCGCGCCGGAGATTGCCAGCTTCGAAATCGTCTGCCGCTCCACCCGCAGCCAGAGCGCGTCCAGCGCGCCCGCCTCCGGCAGTTCCGCCGCGATGTCCTTGAACGGCGCCTGGCTGGGCGTGTAGCGCGCCGTGCCCGGCTGGACCGTCCAGTTGAACCGCTCCAGCACCTGCCCCGGCTGGACCGCATCGAACATCCGGTGAATGCGCCCCACCATGCCGGGATTCGCACCCGGCACCGGGCCATGCAATCCGCCGAGCGGCTCGCCAAGTTTCTCGCTCAGCCGCCAGAAAGTCGGCGCGCACAGGCTCGCCGCTTCCAGCCGCCACAGATTCTCGCTGTCCTTGATCAGTACACAGAGGTCATCGGAAACCGCGCTCGCCGCGCCCTCCAGCGCGCTCGCCCAGTCGCCTTCTCCGGACCCGGAAACGGCGTGCACTGCCGACGCCAGTTCGAGCGCCGCCGGTTCGCTTCCCTCCCGCGCGCCATAAACTTCGCTACGATGCGCCCGCATCACGGCGCGCTTCTCCGCGAGCCCATGCGCCTCGGTATCCGGAACAAGCCAAGTTTCCGGCGCAATCGGCTTCAGCCCCGGCGCGAGGCTCAACGGTCCGCTCAGGAAAGGCAGGTATGGCGGCCGCCGCATCGGGAGTTCGGGCCAGATGTTCAGGTGAGACGCGCCGAACCCCAGCTCACGAAGCCAGCGATTTTCGGCGTGTTTGGCAGGTACATCGTCTCGGCGCCGTCCGGCTCGAAGCCCGCGCCTTTCAGCAGCTGCAGCGTATCGCGCGTCAGGTGGCAACCGCCCGCCAGCGGCTTCCAGACCGGCTCTATCCGGCGCTGCCACTTGGAGACGCCTTCGTCCGGCGCCAGCCCGTGTTCGGAGAACAGCACCTTGCCGCCCGGCTTCAGCACGCGTTTCGTCTCGCGCAGCGCGCCTTCCCAATCGGGAATGGTACACAGCACGAAGGTGATCACCACCGTATCAACGGAATTGTCCGGCAGCGGAATACTCTCCGCGCCCGTCTCGAGGAACTCGATGCTCTTGCCGATGCCGAGCGCGCCCGCCGTGCGCTTCGCTTTCACCATCATGCCCGGCGACGGCTCCAGCGCGTAAAGCTTCGTCACCTTGCCGGCATCATACAGCGAGAAATTCGTGCCGGACCCGCACCCCAGCTCCAGCACAACACCTTCCGCCTGCGGAACAATCTTCTCGCGCTGCTTCATGACCGGCTTGGTCGAACACGCACACGCAATCAGGTTCGGAACAACATACCGCTCCCAGGGATTCATCGGTTGGTTCCGTTGATCGGCTGGAAGCCCGGATAGGCGCCCTGCTGGATCTTCGCCCGGGTGGCCTCGTTCGGGCGCGCGATCAGGGCGTCCTGGGTGATCGAGACTTCATACTCGAATCCGTCGCCCATCGGCTGGTAGGTCGCCGAGCCATACTCGGCGTCGATGCCAAATCTTGACCCGTATTTCGCGGCCAGCCCGCCGACATCAACGCCGGGTTCGGTCTCGACAATCTTCAGCCCGTCGATCTTGCCCTCCGTCACGACATCCGAGGAAAACTGCATCGCATCCAGCGAACGCATGTGCTCGATCCGGTAGATGGAATCATAGCCGAGGATATTGGCCATCGGTTTGAACTTGATGACCTTGGCGCCGATCTGCCATTCATTGCCGCGAAACACCGGCGCCGTGCCATTGGCCTGCAGCAGCACCTGGCCGTCCGAAAACACGACGTCGGCGCGGTAGGCGTCGGCCTGGTCCGGCAGGGCGGTAAACTTCACGGTCGCCACCGGGCGCTCATAGGTGAGACGTTTGTAAGTCTGGATATTCAGGCCGGCAAAGGCGATCACGCCCGCGAGGCCGAGGAAACCAGACCCGAAGGCAAGTCGCGTGACACCTGCGAAAGGTTTCAGCCCCGCCATCTTGGCGAAGCCCGCGAACAGGAGAATCAGGCCGAGAACGCCTGCAACAGACGGCAATATCCACCAGATCAGGCTCATCAGCT
>JBGTKE010000253.1:0-4938 GCA_041744775.1 Hyphomonas sp.
ACCATCGGCACGTCGGCGCCGGTACGCTGGACAACGAGGACGGATTTCACCGTGCCGTCAGCGATTTCGCAGGCGCGGTCAACGTTGGCTTTCAGCGGCACGGTCTTGCCGCCGCGCAGGCCTTCGTCAGCGGTGATAAGCACTTCCGAATTGCAGTCCACGATGCGTCCTGCGAGCGCGTCCGGCGAGAAGCCGCCGAAGACGACCGAGTGGACTGCGCCGATGCGCGCGCAGGCGAGCATGGCGTAGGCCGCTTCGAGGATCATCGGCATGTAGATGGTGACGCGGTCGCCCTTCTTGACGCCGAGCTGTTTCAGCACGTTGGCTAACTTGCAGACGGCGGTGTGCATCTGGCGGTAGGTGACCGTGTAGGTCACGCCGGGGGCGTCGCCTTCCCAGATCATCGCGGGCTTGTCGCCGCGCTTTTCGAGGTGGCGGTCGAGGCAGTTGGCGGAGACGTTGAGGACGCCGTCATGATACCAGCGCACATGCAGGTCGCCGGTCTCCCAGGAGACGTCCTTGACCTGCGTGTAGGGCGTCATCCAGTCCAGCCGCTTGCCCTGCTCGCCCCAGAAGGCGACGGGGTTCGCGATCGAGGCGGCATACATCTCGCGGTATTTCTCCGGCGTGAGATTGGCCTGCTTCGCGAAGGCTTCGGGAACGGGATAGGTTTTCGACGTGTCGGTCATTGTAGTGCCTCGGTGTTACCGCCCTTGGAATATATGTTTCTTGCCGCAAGTCTATCGGAGGCCGGGCGGCACGAGCAATGCTGGACGCGGCCCTGGTCCGGGCATTTTACCGGGCAATGTGTCTCAGGGCTGCGTCACATCCGGCAGGCAAAACCTTGGCGCCGGCAAGGGGGGACGGCGCCGCCCGGTCAGTCGACGGGCGCCATGCCGGCATCCGCAATGCCGTGCGACCTGCGTGTGCCTGGAACGCGGATGTCCTCGACGAGGTCCTGGATGTCCTGCGGAGGCGGTTTGGTCACCAGCGAGACGGCGACACCGACGACGAGCGCGACGATCATGAACACGAAGCCGATGCCTTCCGGCGAGACGCCGAGGAACCACTCGTCCGCGGTGGCTTCCTTCCCGGCGCCGATCTTGAAATGCCAGATATAGGCGAAGGTGGGGATCAGGCCGGTGAGCATTGAGGCGATGGCGCCTTCCCGGTTCATGCGTTTCCAGAAGATTCCCAGAAGTATGACCGGGAAGAGCGACGCCGCCGCGAGCCCGAAGGCGAAGGCGACCACCTGCGCGACGAAGGCCATCTGCTGCGAATAGATACCCATGAACCCCGCCGCGATGACGGCCCCGGCGGCGGCTATACGGGCGACGCGCAGTTCGGTTTTGTCGGTCATGCCCTTGAAGAAGGTGCGCCTGCAGAGATCGTGGCTGATCGCGGAGGAGATGACCATCAGGAGGCCTGCGGCGGTCGAGAGCGCGGCGGCGAGCCCGCCCGCGACGACGAGGCCGATGACCCAGTCCGGCAGCTGGGCGATCTCAGGATTGGCGAGTACGTAGATGTCGTTGCTGATCGTGACTTCGTTCTCGAGACCGTCCGGGGCGGCGGGGCCGCGGATCTGCATCTGGCCGTCGCCGTTCCTGTCGTCGAAGGCGACGAGGCCGGTGGTTTCCCAATTGGCGAACCAGGCGGGACTCGGCGTGCCGCCTGCCTCGGTCACGGCAGCGCTGGCGGTCTGATACTCCGCAGACGGAACATAGGTTGTCTCGTTGACGGTCTCGATGATGTTATGGCGCGCGAAGGCGCCGACAGCGGGGGCGACGGTGTAGAGCAGCGCGATGAAAACGAGTGCCCATCCAGCGGAGAGGCGCGCGTCCGAAGCGTGCGGCACGGTGAAGAAGCGGATGATGACGTGCGGCAGGCCGGCGGTGCCGAACATCAGCGCGGCGGTGATGCAGAAGATATCGAGGGTCGTCTTGGGGGACGAGAGGTAACCCGTGAAGCCGAGATCGGTCACGGTCTGGTTGAGCTTCTGGAGCATCGAGACGTCTTCGCCTTTGATGTTCGACAGGAAGCCGAGTTGCGGGACCGGGTTTCCGGTCAGCATCAGCGATATGAAGATGGCGGGCACGGTGTAGGCAAAGATCAGTACGACATATTGTGCGACCTGGGTGTAGGTGACGCCCTTCATGCCGCCGAGCACGGCATAGACGAAGACGATGGCCATGCCGGCGAAGATGCCGGTGTTGAAGTCGACACCGAGGAAGCGCGAGAAGGCGATGCCAACGCCGGACATCTGGCCGGCGATATAGGTGAAGGAGACAAACAGCGCGCAGACAACGGCGACGAGGCGGGCGACGTCGCTGTAATATCGGTCGCCGACGAAGTCCGGCACGGTGAACTTGCCGAATTCTCGCAGGAACGGGGCGAGCAGGAGCGCGAGCAGGACATAGCCGCCGGTCCAGCCCATCAGGTACACCGAACCACCATAGCCCATGCCGGCGATCAGGCCGGCCATTGACAGGAAGGAGGCGGCGCTCATCCAGTCGGCGGCGGTCGCCATGCCGTTGACAACCGGGTGAACGCCGTGACCGGCGACGTAAAAATCGTTCGTCGAACCGGCGCGGGCCCAGACGGCAATGCCGATATAGGTCGCGAAGGTGCCGATGACCCAGAACAGTGTCCAATCCATCTGCGCTCAGCCCTCGATCCGGTATTTCTTCTCGAGGCGGTTCATCGCGGCGCAGTAATAGAAGATCAGCGCGACGAAGATGTAGATCGAGCCGTTCTGCGCGAACCAGAAACCGAGCGGCGCGCCGCCGAGGCTGAACTGGTCGAGGAATTCGCGGAAGAGGATTCCAGCGCCGAAGGAGACGAGGAACCATATGGTGAGCAGGATCAGCGTCAGGCGGATCACCTCCGGCCAATAGCCCTTGCGGTTCGGCGTTTCGCTTTCTTCAGCCATGTCTCGCTCCCTGCCCCGTTTTCGTTCGGCGTCACCCTAATGGCTTCGCAGGCGAAGGGAAGCACCCGTGACAACCTTGCCAGAAATCTGCAACCGCTTGCTAGGCGCGCGAGAAACCGGGAAACAGGATGGCAGGAGGAATCGGCATGTTCGACAATGATGATTGGCTGAACCAGGTACGCGAGGATGTGATCGACCCCGGCCGGGAGATCGTCGATCCGCACCATCACCTGTGGCCGAAACCGCATCTTGTGTATGATCTAGAGGAACTCTGGTCGGACACCGGAGACGGGCACAATGTGGTGCAGACCGTGTTCATGGAATGCGGCGCCGCCTACCGGACCGACGGGCCGGAACACCTGTTTCCGGTCGGTGAGACCGAATTCGTGACAGCAGCGGCGCTGCGGGCCGCGCAGGAACCGGACAGGGCACAGATCGCCGGAATCGTAGCGCATGCGGACCTGCGCCGGGATGACCTCGACGAGATCCTTGACGCGCATGAAATCGCCGCGAGAGGCCTGTTCCGGGGTATCCGGCATTCGGGATCGCGCGACGAGAGCGGGGCGCCGCTGAGCATTCCGGGGCGCGCGCCGAAGGGACTGTTCGAAGACCCTGGTTTCCGGCACGGCGTGGCGCGTCTGGGGGAGCGCGGGCTGACTTATGATACCTGGATCTATCATCACCAGCTTCCGGACTATGCGGCGCTGGCGCGCGCGGTGCCGGGCACTGTGATGATCCTCGACCATTTCGGCACGCCGCTGGGTGTTGGCCCCTATGAGGGACGGCGCGAGGAGATCTTTGCGAGGTGGAAGGACGACATTGCCGAAGTGGCGGCCTGCTCGAATGTGCATGCGAAGCTTGGCGGCCTCGCGATGCCAGACAATGGCTTTGGCTGGAACACGCGGGATATTCCTCCGACCTCGGACGAATTCGTTACGACGCAGGCGCCCTGGTATCATCATGCCATCAAGGTGTTCGGGCCCGAGCGCTGCATGTTCGAGAGCAATTTCCCGGTTGACCGGCTGTCGCTGAGCTACCGTACGCTGTGGAACGGCCTGAAGAAGATCGCGAAACACTATCCGGAAGCGGCGCAAACGGCGATGCTCAGCGGGACGGCGCGTAAGGTGTACAAATTGTGACGACGAAACTCCCACCTCTCCCCGGGCAGCCTGCGGGCGTGCCTTGGCCGACGACCGAGTGGCCGGAGGCGGCGCCGGATGCGGCGGCGGCCGCGAAACTCGCGCCGCTACTGGACCTCGCGTTCAGCGATCCGGCACCGTCGGCCTTGGGCGAGACGCATGCCTTCCTTGCCGCGCAGGGCGGGCGGATCGTGGCGGAGCGGTACTGGACGGGGTTTGGGCCGGAGAGCACACACCATTCCTGGTCGCAGGCCAAGAGCATGACGCATGCGCTGATCGGGATTCTCGTGCGGGAGGGGAAGCTCGATATCCAGGCGCCCGCCGATGTGCCGGAATGGCAGGGTTCGGACGATCCGCGCCGCGCGATCACGCTCGACCAGCTGCTGCGCATGTCGAGCGGATTGAAGTTCAACGAGGACTATGTCGATGCCGGCGTCTCGGATGTGATCGAGATGCTGTTCGGCTCGGGCAAGGAAGATGTCGCAGGCTTTGCGGCTAAGTTCCCGCTGGCACACCCGCCCGGCACGGTGTGGAGCTATGCGAGCGGGACGACGAACATCGTGGCGCGCATTGCCGCGCGGGCGCTGGGCGCGGGCGGCGAGGGTTTCCGGGCGTTCATGGTGCGCGAACTTTTCGGGCCGCTCGGCATCCGCTCGGCCGATCCGAAGTTCGACGCGGCGGGAACGTTCATCGGCTCGTCCTTCTGTTTCTGCACAGTGAGGGACTTTGCGCGCTTCGGGCTGCTGTACCTGCGCGACGGCGTCTGGGACGGCCGGCGCATACTGCCGGAGGGCTGGGTCGACTATGCCCGCACGCCGACGCCGGTGCCGCCGAACGAGACCTATGGCTACGGCGCCCATTGGTGGCTGG
>JBGTKE010000254.1:0-4958 GCA_041744775.1 Hyphomonas sp.
CGATCCTGGAAGCGGAGGTCGCGTGCGGACACCGGTTTAAGGACAAGGCGCTGCTGGTGCGGGCGTTGACGCATCCGAGCGCGGTGAGCGCGGCGGAGTCGCTGCAGCATGCCAACCAGCGGCTCGAATTCCTCGGCGACCGCGTTCTGAATCTGCTGATTGCAGAGCGCCTGATCGAGCGAAGGAAGAACGAGACCGAGGGCGATCTCGCGCCGCGCCTCAACCGGCTGGTCAAGAAAGGTGCCTGCGCGGATGCGTTCCGGTATCTCGGCCTGAACGCTTTCCTGCTATTGTCCGACAGCGAAGTGGCGAGCGGCGGGCGCGACCGGGAATCGACGCTGGGCGATGCCTGCGAGGCCGTGATCGCGGCGATCTATCTGGACGGCGGCCTCTCGGCTGCACGCAAGTTTGTCGAAAAGGCCTGGGCGCCGCAGCTCACCGGCGGACCGGCCGAAATGAAAGATCCGAAAACCCTGCTGCAGGAATGGGCGCAGGGGCAGGGTCATCCGCTCCCGGAATATGTGGTCACCGGCCGGTCGGGTCCCGATCATGCCCCGGAATACGAAGTCGAGGTACGCATTGCCCAGAACGGCGCGGCCACCGCATCGGGCCCCTCCAAGCGCGAAGCCGAGCGACAGGCGGCCGCGCGGATGCTGGAACAATTGAAAGGGAATACATGAGCGACCAAGCCGTAACCCATGCCGGCTTCTGCGCCATTATCGGCGCGCCGAATGCCGGCAAGTCGACGCTCACAAACCGGCTCGTCGGGCAGAAGGTGGCGATCGTAACGCACAAGGTGCAGACGACGCGCTTCCCGGTGCGCGGCGTTGCGCAGGTTGGAACGGCGCAGGTCGTGATCGTTGATACGCCGGGCATCTTCGTTGCCAAGCGGCGGCTCGACCGGGCGATGGTCAAGGCGGCGTGGGGCGGCGCGGACGACGCGGACGCGATCGTGCACCTGATCGATGCGTCGGCCTGGGTGGCCGAGCATGAGGGCCATACCAGTGGGGCGCAGCGCCATTCCATCGAAGACGACCAACGGGTCATCCGCCAGCTGAAGGAAGCCGGCAAGCGCGCGATGCTCGCGCTCAACAAGATCGACCTTTTCCCGCATGACCGGGTGTTGCCGGTGATGGCAAAGCTGAATGCTGAAGGCGTGTACGACGAAATTTTCATGATCTCCGCCGAGAAGGGAGACGGCGTGGACAAGCTCGCCGCCGCGATTGCCGCGCGCATGCCGGAGAGCGAAGCGCTGTATCCGCCGGACCAGGTTGCCGACGTACCGATGCGGGTGCTCGCGGCCGAGGTAACGCGCGAGAAGCTGATGCTGCGCCTGCATCAGGAGTTGCCCTATCAGCTGACGGTGGAGACCGAGAGCTGGGAAGAGCGCAAGGACGGGTCCGTCCGTGTACAGCAGGTTATCATCGTGGGCCGCGACGGGCACAAGGCGATGGTGCTGGGCAAGGGCGGCGCGCTGATCAAGGAAATCGGGCGGCAGGCGCGGGTCGAGCTGACCGAGATGCTGGAGCGGCCAGTGCACCTTTTCCTGTTCGTGAAGGTGGACGAACGCTGGCAGGAAAAGCGCGAGAACTATTCCGGGTTTGGCCTCGAATTCGATGTATGAACTGGTTCGATGACGGCATAATCCTCGGGGGGCGGAAGTTTGGCGAAGGGGGGCTGATCCTCGACGTCCTCACCTCGCAGCGCGGGCGCCGTTCGGGCCTCGTCTATGGCGGCGCGTCGCGCAAACGCCGGGCGCAGTATGAGGCGGGCAATACGGTGGCGCTGGCCTGGAGCGGGCGTCTGGACGACCAGCTCGGACGGTTTGATGTCGCCGAATCGCGCCGCGAACGGGCGTCGCGGTTGCTGGAGGACCCGGCGGCGCTGTCGGCCGTCTCGGCGATCACGGCGATCCTGCGCGCCAGTATGAACGAGGGCGATGCGGCGGGTTCGAACCTTTATGAGGCGACCGTGCTGCTGCTCGACGAACTGGAACATCCTGACGTCTGGCCGGCGCTGTATGTGCGCTGGGAACTGGGCCTGCTCTCGGCGCTGGGGTTCGGGCTGGACCTCGAGGAATGCGCGCTCAGCGGCGCGAATGACGGGCTGACTCACGTCTCGCCAAAGACGGGCCGGGCGGTGCGCGGATCGGAAGCCGAGGCGTATATCGACCGGTTGCTCCCGCTGCCGGATTTCCTGCTCCGCTCCGCGGCAGCCGTGCAGCCCGGCGACATTGCCGCCGGGCTGAAGCTGACCGGGCACTTCCTCGAGAACCGGCTGTTTGCTGCTGTCCACCGGGGCGTGCCGCCGGAGCGGGAACGCCTGGTGCTCCGTCTGCTGAGTAAAGCCTAGGCCTTCGCGCTCGGCCTGGCGCCGACTTCCACATACCAGCGCCCGACATTCTTGAGCTCCGGGTTCAGCGGTTGGCCGACCGCGCCGCCAAAGGCGAGGAAGCAGAAGAGCAGGACGTCCGCGAGGGTGAACTTTTCACCGGCGACGAAGGTACGCGCGGCGAGCTGCGCGTCCAGGAAGGTCAGCCCGTCCTGCGCCTTGGCCTTGAGGCCGGCGGCGGCTTCCGGAAGGCAGCGGAAACGCGACTCGAAAATGGGTAGGCCTTCCGAGTATCGAAAGCCGTTTGTCAGGGGTTCGACGATGTTGAGGTCGCACCAGCGCGTCCAGCGGCGCGTCTGGGCGCGCTCTTCGGCGGTCTTGCCGATCAGGCTGTCGCCCGGCTGGGTCTCGTCGAGATATTCGCAGATGGCGGTGATCTCGGCGATGACCGTGCCATCGTCCAGCACCAGCGTGGGCGACTGGCCGGCCGGGTTGGTCTTCAGGTAACCGGCTTCGCGGTTCTGGCCTTTGAGAATGTCGATATCCTCGAGCGGCAGCGAAATGCCGCGCTCGGCCATGAACATGCGCACGACATGCGGATTGGGTCCGACGGAATTGATGAGTTTCATTGGGGTCCTCCCTGGACACTATTGAGCGGCCGATGGTGACCGGGTGACGCTAGGTTTGGCAAGGGCCGTGTATTCAGCAAGCGCTCAGGCGCCGAAGGAAAATGTGCCGCCGGCGCTTTGCTCACGCTGTCGCTGGCCGGCTGCATCGCCGTGTCCGGCAATACGGGCCCCGGCTCGAAATTTTCCGAGAATACCGAACTGACCATCCGCGTCTGCGCGGCGAGGGAAAAGTCGGGGAGGTGTCCTGCGAGGGTTATTGCCCAAGACGCCGGGCCAGGAGGCGCCGGCCCTATCGGCAGATCCGCGCGCTGCCCATGTCGAAGTGAAAATGATCGGCATGGGCGGCGTTATACTCCGGCCCGAGCGTGACCGAGAAAATCCGGCAGGCGCCCTTGTGGACGCGCGCAAGGAATTCGCCTTCCTTGCCGCCATTGTCCCAATGGGTTTCGACATTGATCAGCCGCCCGTCTTCAAGGCGGAAGCCGGAAATGTCGATGGCGTTGGCGAGGGCATGTTCGGACGATCGGCCGGTGCCGGCGATATTGCGGCAGGAGAAGCTGCCATAGGTCTCGATCCGGGCAATCGGCGAGCCGAAGATTTCCACAGCTGCAGGCCGGGCGACGTGGCGTTCCCACATGTAGAGCGAGGCGGTCTGCCAGCAGGTCATGCTGAGAGTGGCGGAGTAGGGCGTCAGGGAACGGTCGAGAGTCAGGGCGTCATACTTGCCGCAGGCTTCGCCGCGCGGGGAGTCTTCCAGCGGCGTGTACAGCACGCCGGTGGCGTCCAGCGCGTTGAAGCAGGCTTCGGGATGGCGCTCCAGCTGGGTCATCTTGAAATGCGAGGCGAGGCCGGGCCTGTTGTTGAGGTCCAGTGGGGCGAACGGGTTGTGCTGCGGCGGCGCAAACCGAAGGAACAGACCCACAATCAGCGCCGATGGCAGGACCAGCAGCGTGAAATAGCGGACGAGGGTCTTTTGCAGCGTCACCCTTTTCCTTTCCTTAACCAAACCCCGGTTTCTGTTAACCTGTGCTGGTCCCCGGGCCGGAATCGAACTTAAAGCGGGGGCAGGCACAGAATGTGGCACGAACTGTAGAAGAGACCAGAATGGTGAAGCGCGGACCCTCGCCGCCGCCCGAAGAGCGGATCATCAACGAGACCATGAGCGAGGCGCTGTCGAAGCGCTACCTCGCCTATGCGTTGTCCACGATCACGGCCCGGGCCCTTCCGGATGTGCGCGACGGCCTGAAGCCGGTGCAGCGGCGCATCCTCTATGGCATGCGCGTGCTCAAGCTTGACCCCGAAGGCGGCTATCGCAAGTGCGCCAAGATCGTCGGCGACGTGATGGGTAACTATCACCCGCACGGCGACAGCTCGATCTATGACACGCTGGTGCGCCTCGCGCAGGATTTCAGCGTGCGCTATCCGCTGGTCGACGGCCAGGGCAACTTTGGAAACATCGACGGCGATAGCCCCGCCGCCTACCGCTATACCGAAGCGCGGATGACGCGCGCGGCGGAACTGCTGATGGAAGGCCTCGACGAGAACGCGGTCGATTTCCGTCCGAACTATGCCGAGAATGACGAGGAGCCTGTGGTGCTGCCGGCCGGCTTTCCGGCGCTGCTGGCGAACGGCGCGACCGGCATTGCGGTAGGCATGGCAACGTCCATCCCGCCGCACAATGTGGCCGAGGTGATCGACGCGGCGCGGCTGCTGATCGAGAAGCCGAAGGCGACGACCGTAGAGCTGATGGACTTTGTTCAGGGTCCGGACTTCCCGACCGGCGGCGTGATCGTCGAGGTACGCGCCGCGATGCTGCAGGCCTATGAGACCGGCCGAGGCAGTTTCCGGATGCGGGCACGCTGGCATGTCGAGGATACGGGGCGCGGCACCTATCAGATCATCGTCACCGAGATTCCCTACCAGGTGCAGAAGTCGCGCCTGCTGGAGAGATTGTCCGAACTGCTCGAGGCGAAAAAGGTTCCGCTGCTCGAAGACGTG
>JBGTKE010000255.1:0-4661 GCA_041744775.1 Hyphomonas sp.
GCATTCGGACATTCTCGCCGGGCATGTGGCGAGCCGCAGCGAGGCGCTGATGGCGCCGGTGCGCACCTGGCGGCGGCTGGCAGGCGCGGTGGTGAGCCCGTTCGATGCCTATCTGCTGCACCGGGGACTCGAGACGCTGGAGCTGCGCGTGGCCCGGGCGAATGTCAATGCGATGGCGATTGCGACCGCGCTGTCCGGCCACGTGCGCGTCACGGGGCTGCGCTATCCGGGGCTGGCGGGCGATCCGGCGCATGCGATCGCCCGGAGGCAGATGAAGGGCTATGGTCCCATCCTCAGCTTCTGCCTCGAGAGCCGGGAGGCGGCCGAGGCGTTCATCGAGCGCCATCCGCTGGTCACGGCGGCCACCAGCTTTGGCGGCGTACACTCAAGCGCCGAATGCCGGATTCGCTGGGGCGACGCCGTGCCGGAGGGTTTTGTCCGGTTTGCCTGCGGGATCGAGCCGGTCAGCGACCTCGTCGCGGCCACGATTTCAGCGCTTGAGGCTTGATTTTACAGGCCTGCATGACAGGTGTTTAACGTTGGTATATTGCTTACAGTCCGGGGGCGGGAACCTGATCATGCGCCGTTTAAGTTTAGTTCTTTTCTTCATGCTTGTGGCCGGCGGCATCTACGGATGGTTCGCGCTGCGCCAGCCGCCGAAACCCCTTGAAATTTCGGAACCTGTCCGGATCCACCAGGGCGTCGTGATCGGCGGCATAGACCCCGACAATGACGCGATCCGCGTGTTCAACGGCATTCCCTACGCCTACGCTCAGCGCTGGTCCCCGCCAGGGCCGCCGGTGCAGTGGGGCGCGACGTCCCGTGATACGCGAGAATTCGGCCCGGAATGCATCCAGCCGCGCACGCGTTATGGCAGCTTCGTCAACCAGATCATCGATGGTCTCGGCCTCTCCTTCTTTGAGCGATCAGCTGCCCGGGTGGTCATTTCCGCCCAGCAAGCGCCGCCCGAATCCGAGGATTGCCTGCTGCTCAATGTGCGGACGGGCAATCTCAAAGGCACCGAGAAGCAACCCGTCATGGTCTGGCTGCACGGCGGCGCGCACCAGTATGGTTCGGGCTCGCAGTCGATCTACCAGGCGAACGCCCTCGTCGAAAACGGCGTGGTGCTCGTCACGATCAATTACCGCCTCGGCGCGATGGGCTATCTCGCTCACCCGGCGCTGACGGAGGAGGCCGGCACGTCCGGCAATTACGGCTTGCTGGACCAAGCCGCCGCCCTCGTCTGGGTGCGCGACAATATTGCCGCGTTTGGCGGCGACCCCGGTAACGTCACTGTTTTCGGCGAAAGCGCCGGCGCGCAATCGATCACCGAACTGATGGCCCTGCCTGCCGCCGACGGGCTTTATCACAAGGTCATCCTGCAAAGCGGCGCCAGCACGGGCAATGTGCTCCACCTCAAGCGCTCGCCTTTCCCGGGTATCCTCAGCGCGGAGGATGCGGGCTTCGAGTTCCTCTCGACCCTCGCCCCGAAGGCGGCCACGGCGAAGGACCTTCGCGCCATTCCAGCCCCGGCGATCATTTCCCGCTCCGATGCGCGCGGGGATCTCAACGGATATTTCCTGCCCACAGTCGATGGCCGTGTAATGCCGCGCTCGATCGGCGCCGCATTCCGGGACGGCAATGTGCCCAGCGTGCCAATGCTCGCCGGTTACAATGCCGACGAAGGTTCGCTGTTCTACGATCTCTTCCAGTCACCCACAGTCCTCCGTCCCCGGATGACCGGAACGCTGGAAGAGCGCGAGATGGCGCTGGCAGACATTTTCGGGCGCAACCCCGCCAAGGCGTTGCAGGCGCTCTACGGCATGGACACGCTGGAGTCATGGGACAAGGGCGCCACCGACATGCTGGGCGACGACATGTTCGGCGTGCACATGCGCTTTGTCGGCCGGCAGAATGCGCAAACTGGTGCGCCGACCTGGCTCTACCATTTCACGCGCGTGCCGCCTTCCAGGCGCCAGACCATCGGCGCCTTCCACGCGGCCGAGATTTCCTTCGTGTTTGACAGCCACACACGCGGCATGAAAATCACCGACAGCGACCGCAAGCTGACCGACCGCATGGTGGCCTATTGGACGAACTTTGCACGCACCGGCAATCCGAACGGCGAAGGCCTGCCCGTCTGGCCGATGACCGGCGCAGCGGCAGATACCTGGATGAGGCTCGACGCAAATCCGGAGCCCATCGAAGGCCTGCGCGCGCGCAAGCTGGACATTCTCGAAGAAGCGCTGCGCAGCCGGATCGAGGCTATGGCCGGTCCGCCGCCTGCTCCTCCGCCGCCGCCAGAGCCTGAAACGCTGGAGCCAGGAGCGTTCGACATGATCGCTGCGCCCGCCCTAGGTGAGTAGGATCCTGCAGATTTCGACCAGCCCCGCCTGATCGATTTCGTCGAATGCATCATACTCCGTCGAGTCCACATCGAGAACGCCCGCAAGTGCGCCGTCCGGCTTGAAGACCGGCACGACGATTTCCGAGTTCGACGCCGAATCGCAGGCGATGTGGCCGGGAAATTCGTGCACGTCGGGCACGATGACCGGCAGGCGGGTGGCGGCGACATGGCCGCAGACGCCCTTGCCGAACGGAATGCGCAAGCAGCCCAGCGTGCCCTGATAGGGGCCGACCACCAGCTCATCCGGCTTCAGAGGATCGACAAGATAGAAGCCCGTCCAGAAAAAGCGGGGCTTGAAGGCGAGTGACATGAGGCAGGCGGCGCTCGCATAGCGGGCCGTTTCGTAGGATTCCCCCGCCACGACGCTGGCGATCTCCTCTGCCAGCTGCCGGTATGCCTCTGCCTTGTCCATATCCTGCCTCTCTGCGGTCATTCGCGGCCTGTAACGCCGGATTGCACCGGACCGCAAGTGCCCGTTGAAGGGGGCGGCGACCTCTGAAATAGTCTCGCCAGCGGGCGGTGCAACAGAATCGCGAGGAGGGTCGGTCCCTAATGAATGGGTTGAGGACGCCTCTGGGTGCGCTGGCCTTCTGCCTGTTGCTCGTGATGCCGGCGTCGGGTCAGCCTGCTCATGACCTGCCCTTCCCCGAAGCACCCGCCTTTGAAGACGCCGGCTTGCCTGCCGATGACGAGGACAGTTTCGACGAAGGTATCGAGACAGACCTCGCCGCCGTTGAGCGGGCGCACGCCGCCTACCTCGCCGATGGCGCGCTCCAGCTCGTGCGGCCGGAACGGGATTTCGAGCCGCCTGAACCAACCCCGCCGCCGGGGTGGTTGCGGGCGTTCGGAGAATTCCTGGAGGCGCTCGGGCCCGTCTTCCGGGTGATCTTCTGGATTGCAGCGGCGCTGGTCGTGGCCGGCCTGATCTATTTCCTGTTCGGCGAGGCGATCCGTGTGCGCTTCGGTGGAAAACGGACCCCGAAAGACAAACGCCAGGATGACGTGCTGGTGGACATCCGGCCCGATGCGGCGGCGGCTCGGTCGCTGCTCGAGGAAGCGGATGCGCTGGCGCAGCGGGGCCACTTTGCAGAAGCCGTGCATTTGCTGCTTTTCCGGTCGATCGAAGACCTCCAGGAACGCATCGAAGGCGGCGTGCCGTCGTCACTGACGGCGCGCGAGATTTCCGGACTCGGCAAGTTGCCCGAACGGGCAAAGCGCTGTCTGAAGCCGATCATCATGGTGGTCGAGCGCAGCTTCTTTGGCGGCCGCGCGGTCGACGCCGATGGCTGGCAGGAAGCGCGGCGCAGCTATAAGGACTTTGCGTTCGGCGAGACCTGGGCATGAGCGGCGCACAATCGTCTTCACCCTTCTCCGCGCGGGTCGTGGCAATCCTGATTACGGTGGCCGCGATTTCCTTCGGCGCGGTGCTGGTGATGGCCGGCTGGGCACCGGAACTGCGCGACCGCAACCGGGCGGGCGACCATCCCTATTCCACATCGGCCATCGGCTATAACGGCTTCGTACGCTTGCTGGAGTCGGCCGGATATCCGGTCACGGTTTCGCGGCTGGAGGGCGATCTGGAGTCGCGCGACTGGGGCCTGATGATCGTGACGCTGCCGGCCTATGGTGGCACTTCAGCGCTGCAGGGGCGCACGTTCCAACCGACGACCCTGGTTGTGCTGCCGAAGTGGCTCGGGCGTACCGATCCGCTCAACGCGGCGCGGCAGGCTGACACGCGCTTCATCGAGGCGCGGGACCTGAATGACCAGCTGGCCGTACTTTTTCCGGGTACGGAGATCCTGAGAATCCCTGTGCCTTCGGCAGTCGAGGCACCCTTTGGCACAGCGCCCATCAAGCCGGATGTTCGCCTGCAGCTGATCGCGGCGCCGTCGCTCGAAGCGGTGATCGAAGTGAATGGCGGGGCGCTGCTCGCCTATGATGAAAGCCGCAGTCTTTACATCCTCAGTGATCCCGACCTGATCAACACGTTCGGACTGGCGCGGGCCGAGAATGCGCGTTTCGCCGTGCAGCTCGTGGACTTCTTGCGCTATGATTCCGCCGAACCGATCCTGTTGGACGCAACGCTGCACGGGTTCGAACGGTCCGAGAACCTGTTGAAGATGATGTTCAGCGTGCCCTACATTGGCGTGACCCTGGTCGCGCTGGCGGCAGCGCTGTTGCTGGGCTGGGCGGCAACGGTGCGCTTCGGCCCGCCATTGACCGAGGCGCGCGCCATCGCCCTGGGCAAGCAGGC
>JBGTKE010000256.1:0-12290 GCA_041744775.1 Hyphomonas sp.
TGCGGATCGATGAAGCCGGGCGAAACGACCTTGCCCTCGGCGTCGATTTCTTTGCGGCCCTTTTCGGAGATACGGCCGATTTTCGCAATGCGGTTGCCGCTGAGCGCGATGTCGGCATTGTAGGCCGGCATGCCGGAGCCATCGACCACACGGCCATTCCTGATCACCAGATCGTACATTTCAAATTCCTCCCTAATGTTCTGTGTTCTGAGTATCGGCATACCTGCCGGATGAAGCGACGAGGGCGTCGCGGACCTGTTCCCAGCTGGCGCCGAACAAACCATCGGCCGAGTCGGCCGCGCAGGACGCGAGCAGCGTGCGGGCGGCGAACTCGTCCAGCGTGACCAGAGACTGGCCGCCATTCTCGAATGACAGCGTCAAGACCAGTTCGGCCTCGCCGTCATGCGCGGCGGCAATCTGGACCTGGCTGACCTTTGCGCCGCTCATGGATCAGGCGCGCGGCGGCTCGATGAAGATGACGTCGCTGGGCAAGATGGGGTTCGTGCCGCGATTGGTGCCGGCGGCGCCGGAGGCGCGCATGAACACGTGCAGGTTCCAGCTTTGTAGTTTGGAGACGGCTTCGGCTTCCGGCGTACCGTCGAGGCAGTGGGCCGCGATGGTCTGCCAGGTGTCTCCGCTCTTTGGCAGGATGGATTTGCGCACTCTGGAGAGTTCAGTGGCTGGCATTTCCCAAAGTCCCTTTTTCATTGCGGTTGAAAAATTAGAACATGTTTCAAAAATATCGACAAGCAGGTTCCGGCCCGGAAGTCGCCATGACGCTGGGTCAGCAGCGGACGCGGATGCATCGGAAGAAGCGTTTCGGAGCTGCGCGGGAGCGGATAAGAGTCTGCGGCAAAGCGGGCGCGTTGATTTCGAACCCGCCGGTCGGCCGGGATGTCCTATTCTGGAGCCAGGGACAGCGGAACGCCGGATTCCGGATGATCGACCGCGTGCCGATGATTGTGAAATCGCGTCCGATCGCGGCGGGCGAAGCGGTATATCCGCTGACGATTGGCGATCCGCTGGAGCTTGACTTTGATCTGGACGCCAACCTCGAGAGCCAGCGCAGCGCTTCGCTGATCAACGTTCACAACGGAATGGGTGCGGTTTGAACGCTACGGCCTAGATTTCAGTGCGTCGGGCCGGTGGACGAGTTTTTCGGTAGCCAAGTCGCTGACGTCAACGCTCGTCGGCGCGGCGATGAAAGACGGATACATCAACAGCCTCGACGAACCCGTCAGTACGTACATTTCCGACCTCAAGGGCTCGGAATATGACAGCGTGACCATCGCGCAGCTGCTGACGATGACGTCCGGGGTCGCCTAGAACGAGGATTATGAAGATCCGGACTCCGACGTGGCGCGGTTTGACCAGCAGGCGCCGGTCGAAGGCATCAGTACGGTCGCTGCCTACATGGCCAGTCTGCCACGGGCGCATCCGGCAGGGGAGCAATGGAACTACTCCACAGGTGAGACGAACCTGATCGGCGTGCTGGTCAGCGAGGCAACGGGCAAGTCTCTGAACGCGTATCTGTCCGAAAAGATATGGGCGCTCTTCGGGATGGAGCAGGATGCGACCTGGCTGCTGGAGCAGGATGGGCACGAAATTGCCGGGTGCTGCATCCAGGCGACGACGCGGGACTTTGCGCGCTTTGGCCTGTTCATGCTGGCCGGCGGTGTGGTGTACGGTGAGAGCGTCCTGCCGGAAGGGTGGATCGCTTCAGCAGCGTAGAAGCAGGCCGATATCGACTCGGTCGGCGAGGGATATGGCTATCAATGGTGGACATGGGATGATGGCTCCTACCAGGCGGATGGAATATTCGGGCAGGGCAGTTTCATTGATCCAAACCGGCACCTCGTGATCGCGTCAAACGCCAGCTGGACATCGGCCCTCGGCCTGCGCGGCGGGGAGTGGGAAGCGCGGCGTGAGATATACAAGGCGGTGCAGCGGGCGGTAGATCGCGACGCAGCGGAGTAAATCCGCAGTCTTGTGAAAAGGCGCGGTGTGGCGTTGAGTGTCTCCCGACAAGGGAGAATGCTGCAATGTCAGACCAAGCTTTCACAATGACGATCAACGGCAAGGCGGTTGCCGGTACCGAAACGTTCGGCGTCGAGAATCCGGCCACCGGCCAGGTATTTGCGCGGGCGCCGGACAGTTCGAAGGCAGAGCTGGACGCGGCAGTTGCGGCGGCCAAGGCAGCGTTTCCCGCTTGGAGGGCAACGCCTATCGCGAAGCGGCGCGAGCTCCTGAACGTGATGGCCGGAATCATCATGCAAAACATTCCGGAACTGTCCCGCCTGCTGACGCGGGAGCAAGGCAAGCCCCATCCGGACGCCGAAGGCGATGTCGGCGGCGGCGCTTTCTGGCTGATGGAATCTTCGAAGCACGAAATCCCCGAACACGTGTCGGAGGATTCCGCTGAACGGCATGCCGTCACGCGCTATGGACCGATCGGCGTGGTCGCAGCGATCGTGCCTTGGAACTTTCCGGTCATTCTCGCGGCGTTCAAGCTGGGCCCGGCATTGCTCGCCGGCAACACGGTCGTGCTGAAGCCGGCGCCGACGACGCCGCTGACGACTTTGCGAATCGGTGAGCTGTTGCGCGGCGTGCTGCCAGATGGCGTGTTGAATGTCATTTCCGGTTCAGACCGTCTGGGCCCCTGGCTCACCGCCCACGAGGGCATCGACAAGGTGAGTTTCACCGGATCGACGCAAACCGGCAAGAAAGTGATGGAGAGCGCGGCGCATTCGCTGAAGCGCGTGACGCTCGAGCTTGGCGGTAACGATCCGGCGATCGTAATGCCGGACGTGGACGTGAAAAAGGTCGCCGAGGATCTCTTCTGGGCCGCCTTCCGCAACACAGGACAAATCTGCATCGCGACGAAGCGGATGTACATCCACAAGGACGTTTACGAACCTCTGAAGGCGGCGATTGTGGACTATGCCAAGACCGTGAAGATCGGTGACGGCGCCGAGCAGGGCACGCAGATTGGCCCGATCCAGAACTCGGCCCAGTACAAGCGCGTTCTGGAACTCATCCAAGATGCGAAAGACAACGGCTACAAGTTCCTGATCGGCGGCGATGCGGCGAAAGTGCCGGGCTATTTCGTGCCGATCACCATCCTCGACAATCCGCCGGAATCCGCCCGCATCGTGCAGGAGGAACAGTTTGGCCCTGTGTTGCCACTCCTGAAGTTCGACAATCTCGATGAAGTCATCGGCCGTGCCAATGACAGCGAGTACGGACTGGGCGCCTCGATCTGGTCCAGCGACATCGCTCGGGCGCAGGATATCGCGACGCGGCTGCAGGCGGGTACAGTGTGGATCAACGAGAGCCAGCACCTCAGCCCGCACGCGGCCTTTGGCGGCTTCAAGCAGTCGGGCATTGGGGTCGAAGGGGGTCCGGAAGGCGTCCTGGAATTCTGCCAGGCGCAGACGGTGTTCACGCGGAAACCGGCGACGGCGTGAGTCGCTCGATCCAGCGATCCGGGCCGGAGAAAGCCCCGGGTTTCACACGGCCTTCGACTATGCCTGTCCGTGCCCAGCCGCGCCTCAAGTGGTAGTGGTCTATCCTATAGCTACGGGGCGTAAAATCTATTGGATCTATGGCGGCCGAAGCTTCAGCCTGTCATCACAGATTCTTCCAACCCCCGACCATCGGAGAAAATATGGACACCGAAGCCAAATGCCCCGTCTTGCACGGCGCCGGCAGCGTCACGACCGCTGCTGCCCCAACCAATGCAGGTTGGTGGCCGAACCAGTTGAACCTCAAGATCCTTCACCAGCACTCGTCGCTCTCAAATCCTATGGGTCCGGTGTTTGACTATGCCGAAGCGTTCAAGAAGCTCGACTACCAGGCTCTCAAAAAAGACCTGCACGCTCTGATGACCGATTCGCAAGACTGGTGGCCGGCTGACTGGGGCCATTACGGCGGCCTCTTCATTCGCATGTCCTGGCACAGCGCCGGCACCTACCGCGTCGGCGATGGCCGCGGCGGCGCCGCCGCAGGTCAGCAACGCTTTGCACCGCTGAACAGCTGGCCGGACAATGGAAACCTCGACAAGGCGCGCCGCCTGCTTTGGCCGATCAAGCAGAAGTACGGCAATCAGATTTCATGGGCCGATCTCATGATACTCGCTGGCAATGTTGCGCTAGAATCCATGGGTTTCAAGACCTTCGGTTTCGGCGGCGGCCGCGCGGATGTGTGGGAACCGGAAGAAGACGTTTACTGGGGCTCGGAAACCGAATGGCTCGCGACCAGCGACAAGCCCAACAGCCGCTATTCGGGTGAACGCGACCTCGCGAACCCGCTGGCGGCCGTCCAGATGGGTCTCATCTACGTGAACCCGGAAGGCCCGGACGGCAACCCGGATCCGGTCGCCTCGGGGCGCGACGTCCGCGAAACGTTCAAACGCATGGCGATGGATGATGAAGAAACCGTGGCGCTCGTCGCCGGCGGTCATACCTTTGGCAAAGCGCACGGGGCCGGCGATGCGGCCCTCGTGGGAGTCGAGCCGGAAGGCGCCTCGATCGAGGCCATGGGCCTCGGTTGGGAGAACAAGTTCGAGTCGGGCAAGGGCGTGCACGCGACGACCAGCGGAATCGAGGGCGCGTGGAAGCCAAACCCGACCAAGTGGGACAATGGCTATTTCGATGTGCTGTTCCGCTACGAATGGGAACTGGTGAAGAGCCCCGCCGGAGCCCATCAGTGGCGTGCGAAAGACGTGCGTCCGGAGGACATGATCCCGGATGCCCATGACCCGTCGAAGAAGCACGCGCCCATGATGACCACGGCTGACATGTCGCTGCGCTTTGATCCGGTCTACGAAAAGATCTCGCGCCGCTTCCACCAGAACCCGGCAGAATTTGCCGACGCGTTTGCTCGCGCCTGGTTCAAGCTGACCCACCGTGATTCAGGTCCGAAGGCCTTGTACCTCGGCCCCGAAGTTCCCGCAGAAGACCTGATCTGGCAGGATCCGGTTCCGGTGGTCGGCCATGAACTGGTCAACGCACAGGACATCGCAGACCTGAAAGCCAAGATCCTTGGATCCGGTCTTTCGATTTCCCAGCTCGTGCATACGGCCTGGGCTTCGGCGGCGACGTATCGGGGCAGCGATAAGCGGGGCGGCGCCAACGGCGCACGCGTTCGTCTTGCGCCGCAGAAGGAATGGGAAGCCAACGAGCCTGCCGAACTCGCGAAAGTGCTTTCGATCCTCGAAGGCATCCAGAATGCTTTCAACGACACTGGCGGCAGCAAGAAGGTCTCGATGGCCGACCTGATCGTTCTTGGTGGCTGCGCAGCCGTTGAGGCGGCAGCGAAGAAAGCGGGTCACGATGTAAAGGTGCCCTTCACCTCTGGCCGGACCGACGCCTCGCAGGAGCAGACCGACATCGAATCCTTCGAGGCGATGGAGCCGATGGCGGATGGCTTCCGCAACTATATCCGCAAGGCCATCGAGCGCCCAGCAGAAGAGATGTTGGTCGACCGCGCGCAACTGCTGACGCTGACCGCGCCGGAGATGACAGTCCTTGTCGGCGGCATGCGGTCGTTGGATGCCAACACCGGCAGCACCAAGCACGGCGTTCTGACGAGCCGGCCGGAGACGCTGACGAACGACTTCTTCGTCAACCTGCTCGACATGGGCACGAAATGGCAACCGTCCTCGGATGGTGTCTATCTGGGCGCCGATCGCAAGACCGGCCAGCCGAAATGGACGGCGACGCGTGCTGACCTGGTGTTCGGTTCCAATTCGCAGTTGCGGGCTCTGGCTGAAGTGTATGGATCGAGAGACGGACAGTTGAAGTTCGTCAACGACTTCGTAGCAGCCTGGACGAAGGTCATGAATCTCGGCCGGTTTGATCTCGCCTGATTGAGAGATACATCAGGCTGGATAGGCCCGTGGCATTTCGAGAAAGCAGAAGGGCGGACCGAGCGGTCCGCCCTTTTTTCTGGCGGCAAGCGATCGCGGGTACCCAGCGAGAATTTTGCGGGGGTTGAGGCAATAGTCAGGCACGCATTTGTCGGGCGATCAGCGACCCGATTCTTTACCGAGTGGTTATCGCAACGGCGAGAGATCGCAGTTTCCGTTGAGGAGAACGCAAACCAAACTGTGACACTATTTGAACTCCCTCAATAGCTCAGTTGTCCTCATGCCTGCTCTCGATCTGGAATCCCTTCGGCTTCTCGCCGAACGGTCGCACCTCGGCGCTTACAACGCGGAGGCACTCGAATTTCAGGTGGGGCTTGCGAATTACGTTCCGCAACGCCTGGAGGTCATCGTTCAGGACGCAGCTGCGGCCCACGCCGCCAGACCGTTCCTTACAACGGCGCTGCCGAACGGCATCTCGGCGACCTTGACTTTCGCGGACGTGGAGCGCCATTCGGCAAATCTCGCGCGTTATTTCCGAGAAGTGCTCAAGCTGAACCCCGGCACAGTCGTCGCCGTCCAGTCGCCTAATTGCATCAGCTATGTTGTCTGCCTTCTGGGTGTCCTGCGCGCGGGTCTCGTGCTCTCGAACGTCAACCCGCTCTACACAGAATCAGAAACGCGCCGTCAGCTTCGTGACTGCAAGGCGGAAGTCCTGATCGGCTCTGTCCTGTTCGCCGACACGATCGATGTGGCGGCGACAGGGACCGATGTCAGACAGATCATCTCGATTTCTCTGACAGATTTTTTTCCCGGCGTAAAACGCCGCGGACTCGATTTCCTTTTGCGGAACGTCAAACGCCTTGAGCGCCCCTTGAAGGCCCCCCACGTGACGCTGCGCCAGGCGGTCTCTGAAGGCGCGCAATTCTCGAACCCGGTTACGGGGTACACGGAAAATTTGCCGGCCAACCGCGATTCCATCTATCAGTACTCGGGCGGAACGACGGGCACGTCGAAGGGCGTGCGTCTCACCGAGGCCGGCCTCGTCACGAACATTGACCAGTTCGTCAGTCTCGCGCCGAGCCTTGCAACCCTGCAAGGGCAGACTATGCTGCTCGCATTGCCCGTTTATCATGTGTTCGGCCTCTTCGCGTCGGTCATCGCCCTGCGCCACGGGGTGCACATCGTGCTGGTGCCCAGCCCGCGGCCCCTGTCGAACCTGAAGAAGAGCTTCGAGAAGTTCCGTCCCGATATCTTCCCGGGCGTGAACACGCTGTTTGCCAAGCTGATGGAAGAGCCATGGTTCAGGCAGAACCCGCCCCGGCTCTCGCTCACGATTTCCGGCGCTGCGGCGCTGGATCCGGTCATCGGTAAACGCTGGCGGGAAATGACATCGGCGCAGGTCATCGAAGGCTATGGCATGACCGAGGCAACCACACTGATAACGATCAATCCACCGGATGACCGCGAACGTCCCGGTACGGCCGGATTGCCGCTCCCGGGAACAGATATCCGGGTTCTGCTCGACGACGGCCAGTTCGGAAAGAGCGGCGACATCGGAGAAGTGGTCGTCAGGGGGCCGCAATTGATGTCCGGTTATTTGCACCGGCCTGATGAAACGGCCGCCGCCTATGTCGATGGCTGGATGCGGACCGGGGATATCGGGTTGATTGATTCGGATGGCTATCTCAAGATTGTTGACCGCGCGAAAGATATGGTCCTGGTGGGCGGATTCAATGTGTTTCCGAATGAAGTCGACGAAGTCTTGAATGCATGTCCGGGGGTGCTCGAGGCGGCCAGCGCCGGCATCACGGTCGCAAACTCCGATGAAGAGTTGCATGCATTTGTCGTTCGCCGCGACAACGGCCTGACAGATCAAGCTGTACTGGCCCACTGCGGTCAGCACCTGACAGGCTACAAACGGCCGCGGAAAGTCCACTTTGTCGATGAGCTGCCCAAGTCGCCGATCGGCAAGATACTCCGGCGCGAGCTTCGCACTCTGGTTGCGGCACACTAACGACTGATAATCGGGCATTGTCTGTGCCTGAACGTCGGATTCGGTTGCGCGATGCCGTCAGTGAACTGATCTTCCCTCGAAACCGGGTTGAGGTCGCGCCATTGGTTTCGGACAGGCCTTCGCTGGCCGTTGCCCTGATGCGCTTGAAAGTGCGTTTCAGTGAAAGTCCCGGCTTTTCGGGATGACGCGTACATCGCGCGGGTGATGCGACATCTCCCGTCTCGGGCCGGGGCCTTTGCGCTCTGCGATTGGCCGGACAACTTCGTCCGCATGGGCGAGCACGCCTCTCAGCGGATCGTTCATCGTGTCCTCCGACAACAGGGACAGGTCCGGCGTGAAGTCGATCAATTGCTCGGCAACGATATGGGTCACGTTGTCGGCCGTCTGGACGCGGCCTTTCACATACAGGATGCGCGAACCCATGACGACCGGGCGGAAGCGCTCCATCACACGCTGCCAGACCACGAGGTTTGCAATTCCCGTTTCATCCTCGATGGTGATGAAGACGACACCGTTGGCCGATCCGGGCCGCTGGCGCACGAGTACAAGTCCGGCGGTCTGGACACGCCGCCCATTCGGGACCCGCACAGCTTCAGCCGTCGGAAGAATTTGCCGCGCCCGGTAACCGTCCCTGAGAAAGCTCATCGGATGCGCCTTCAGGGACATACGCGTCGTCTGGTAATCCTGGATAACCTGTTCCGAAGGCGGCATCAGGGGCAATGCGGTCTCCGCTTCAATGCCTTGCTCTGACACATTGGCGGAAGTGAACAGAGGCAGGGACTGGTGGACGACCTCGCCGCGCACCTGCCAGAGCGCTTCCCGGCGCGATAGCTGCATCGAACCAAACGCATCCGCCGCCGCGAGCCGCTCCAGCGGCGCACGGCCCAGGCCGGTTCGCCGGCGCACGTCATCGGGCGATGTATAGCCGGGGCCGCGCACGGCCAGCAGGATCTCCATCTCGTCCTCGCGCAGGCCGTCGACCTGCCGGAAACCGAGCCGTACAGCACAAAGCCCGTCGCCCTTGTCCACCGGCTCAAGCGTGTTGTCCCAGTCGGAGTAATTGACGTCCACGGGGCGCACCTCGACCCCGTGCTCGCAGGCGTCGCGTACGATCTGGGCCGGCGCGTAGAACCCCATCGGCTGGCTGTTCAGCAGCGCCGCGCAGAAGACATCCGGATGATGGCACTTCAGCCATGAGGACACATAGACCAGCAGTGCAAAAGACGCGGCATGGCTTTCCGGGAAGCCATATTCGCCAAAGCCCTTGATCTGGTCAAAGCAGCGCTTGGCGAAGATCGGATCATAGCCGCGCGCCACCATGCGCGAGACCATCATGTCCTCGTAGTTCTGGATGGTGCCGACTCTCCGGAACGTTGCCATCGCGCGGCGCAGGCCGTTGGCTTCTTCCGGCGTGAACTTCGCCGCATCAATCGAGATCTGCATGGCCTGCTCCTGGAACAGGGGGACGCCGAGCGTTCTCTGCAGGATTCGTGAAAGCTCATCGGCAGGCCCATGCTTCGGGGAGGGGCTCGGAAAGTTGACCGGCTCGATTTTCTTCCGTCTCCGGAGGTATGGGTGAACCATGTCGCCTTGAATCGGCCCCGGCCGCACGATGGCCACCTCGATCACGAGATCATAGAATGTGCGCGGCTTGAGGCGTGGCAGCATGTTCATCTGCGCCCGGCTCTCCACCTGGAAGACACCCAGGCTGTCACCTTCACACAGCATGTTATAGGTCGCCGTGTCATTCGGCGGAATGGTCGCGAGGTTGAAGCCTTCGCCCTTGTGCTGCTCGAGGAAATCGAAGGCCTTCCGGATGCAGGTCAACATGCCGAGGGCCAGCACGTCCACTTTCAGGATGCCAAGTGCATTTATGTCGTCCTTGTCCCATTCGATGAAGGTGCGTGCGTCCATCGCCGCATTGCCGATCGGCACGGTTTCGATCAGCGGGCCGCGCGTCAGCACAAAGCCGCCGACATGCTGCGAAAGATGACGCGGAAACCCGATCAGCTGCTGCGTCAACTGGATCGCGCGCCGGATCAGGGTGTTGGCAGGGTCCAGACCGGCCTGGGCAATCTGGCTCGCAGAAATTCCGCTGCCCCAACTCCCCCAGACGGATCCCGCCAGGGCGCCGGAGATCTCTTCGCTCAGTCCAAGCGCCTTGCAGACCTCGCGCACCGCAGAGCGCGGGCGGTAGCAGATGACCGTTGCCGTCAGGGCCGCGCGGTTTCGGCCATACCGTTCGTAGACGTACTGGATGACTTCCTCGCGCCGCTCATGCTCGAAATCCACATCGATGTCCGGGGGCTCCTTGCGCTCGCGCGACAGGAATCGCTCGAACAGGAGGCTGGATTCGGCGGGATCAACGCTGGTCACGCCGAGGCAGAAACAGACGGCGGAGTTGGCGGCCGATCCGCGTCCCTGGCAGAGGATGCCCTTCGAGCGTGCCCAGGCGACGATGTCATGGACGGTGAGGAAGTAGGGCGCATAGGAAAGTTCCTCGATCAGGCTCAGCTCCTTGCGGAGCTGAAGCGCGACCGTCTCGGGAATATCTTCCGGATAGCGCCACTTCGCGCCTTTCCAGGTGAGAAACTCCAGATGCGCCTGCGGTGTCGATCCGGGTGGAACCGGTTCGTCCGGATATTCGTAGGTCAGCTCATCAAGACTGAACGCGCAGCGCGCCGCGATGTCCAATGTCCGCGCGAGCGCGGGTTCGAACCCCTTGAACAGCCGCGCCATTTCCCGCGCGTCCTTGAGATGGCGCTCCCCGTTCGCTTCCAGCCGGAAGCCCGCCGTGTCGATACTGCAATACTCACGAATACAGGTCAGGACATCCTGCAGCGGCCGGCGTTCCGGCAAATGATAGAGCACGTCACTGATTGCGATCAGGGGCGCGCCGCAACGGGCGGACAGATTGGCAAGACGCGCAATGCGCTCACGGTTGCGGCCGCAATAGCTATAGCGTGCGGCGAGATAGGTTCGCCCCGGCGCGGCACGGGCCACCTCGCCCAGTGCGGCCTCAAACGCCGGAGAGGCAGGATCCGGCGGTAGCACAATCAGGATCTGCCCGTCGCAGGCCGCGAGGATATCCTTTATCTCCAGATGGCATGCACCCTTCGCCGCCTTCAGCTTTCCTTCGGAGATCAGCCGTGACAGCCGCCCGTAGGCCGCCCGGTGCATCGGGTAGGCAATGATTTCCGGTCCATCGACCGCCACAAGCCGGGCGCCGACGAGCAATTTCAGCCCCGCTTCCTTTGCCGCGAGGTGCGCCCGCACGACGCCCGCCAGGGTATTGCGGTCAGCAATGCCGATCGCCTGAAGGCCAAGCGCGGCCGCGCGCTTCACCAGTTCCTCCGGATGGCTCGCGCCGCGCAGGAATGAAAAGTTCGTGGTGACGGCCAGTTCCGCATACCGGCTCATGCAAACAATCCTTGCACGAACCATTCAGGCAATTGCCCGCGCCCATCGTCATACAGGCCTTCGCGGAACACCCAGTATCGCCGCCCGTCTGCATCCTCGATCCGGTAATAGTCCCGCGTCCGGGGAAGCCCCCCGGGCCGGGCGTCCCTCCCGGGCAGGAAGGTCCACCATTCTGGCGCGATCCGTTCCGGTCCGTCTGAACGCACCACCCGCCGCGTCACGCGCCGCCAGACGAAACTCAGGGGCGGGCCATCCGGCACCTGGGCGATCACGTCCACACGCTCGGGCCAGCTGAGCATCCGGACGGGACGAGGTTGCCTTGTGCCGGGGGCAGGGGGCCCTGCCAGCGGAACATTGCCGGTGAACGCGATACGCCGCTCGGCCTGGTCCGGCGCATGCCGGGCTTCGGGAACCGTCAGGGTAACGGTGTGGTCGCCAAGGCGCGCATTGATCCGGTCAGCCAGTGCCGAGAGAGCGATCTCATCGATCCCCGTCGCCGCAAGCTCGCCGGAAAGGGGCTGGCTGCCCATCTCCATCGGGCCGGTGCGCAAGGCTTCGAGAAGCAGGAGGTCGATTCCGAAACCCGGGTTCACCTTTTCGATCTTCTCGCGGAAAAGCCTCAGAATATGCCCCGGTGTCCGCACCGGCCGCGCCGCCTGCGCGGTGATTTCCGACACCTGCCCATCCGAATGGAAAGCGCTGAAAATGAAATGCCGCGCGCCCAGGCCCTTGCCGGAAAGGTCCGCGCACAAAGCCTCCGTCAGCTGCTGCAATCCGGCTACAACGCCGTCCGCGTGTGTGAGCGGTTCAGGGCAGGGCAACCGGCACGCATGTTCCGCCAGCGGACGAAGCGGCGTGATCGGCTCAAGCCGGATGCCGAGCGCCTGGTCGAGGCGCAGGCAGACCGCGTCCGCCGCCTGCCGCGACTGGAACCGCCGGGCGAGCGCCTTGCGGTCAATTCCGTAGAGCTGTCCGATCCGTGTCAGT
>JBGTKE010000257.1:0-3669 GCA_041744775.1 Hyphomonas sp.
CCAGAGGGAGAGGGGGCTTTTAGGAACCGAGGACGACCCGCATGAAACCCAAAGTCTTCATCGATGGCGAAGCCGGGACCACCGGCCTGCAGATTGCGTCCCGCCTCAAGGTGCGCGGCGACATCGAGGTGTTGTCGATCGATGAGGCGAAGCGCAAGGATGCGGGGGCGCGCGCGTCGATCATGAAGAAGGCGGACGCGGTGATCCTCTGCCTGCCGGATGAGGCGGCGCGGCTCGCGGTCAATCTGGTCGAGAATCCCAACACCGTGATCATTGATGCGTCCACGGCGCATCGCACGGCGCCGGGCTGGGTGTACGGCTTTCCGGAAATGGGCAAGGGACAGCGCGCGGCGATTGCGGCGGCCAAACGGATTTCCAATCCGGGCTGCTATCCGACAGGCTTCATCGCGCTGGTGCGTCCGCTGATCGTATCCGGCCTCCTGCCGCCGGACTGGCCGGTGACGGTGAACGCCGTGTCCGGATATTCCGGGGGCGGAAAGCCGATGATCGCGGAATTTGAAGCGCGCGAAACGGAGGACAATTTCCGCATCTATGCGATGGGCCAGACGCACAAACATCCGCCCGAGATGAAGAAGCATGCCGCGCTGGCGCACACGCCGATGTTCCTGCCCTCGGTTGGCCGGTTCGCGCAGGGCATGATCATCGAAGTGCCGCTGCCGCTCTGGGCGCTGCCGAAGAAGCCGAAGCGCGCGGCGGTGCACGCGATGCTGAAGGCGGCGTATCAGGGCGAGAAGTTCGTCAAGGTGATCGGGCTCGCTGAAGGCGACGAGCTGAAGACGCTGGGCGCCGAAGGTTGCAACGACACCAACCGGCTGGAGCTTTACGTGTTTGGTAATGATGACCAGGCGCGCCTCGTCGCGCGGCTGGACAATCTGGGCAAGGGCGCCTCGGGCGCGGCGGTGCAGAACCTTAACATTGCGCTGGGGCTGGATGAGGGCGCGGGGCTGGACGCCTAGGGCAGGCCGCCGCGCCTTAATTCAGCAATGCGTGCCGGAACATTCCCCCGCATCGCTCGTTGTCTCCGTGGGGTTTGACCATCGGCCCACCACACACGGAGTCGCACATGACAATCGCTCTCGAGACCACCTCCCGCCGGCTTATCAGTTCCAGCAAGGTTGAAGGCACCGCGGTCTACAATGCCGACGGCGAAAAACTCGGCACGGTGGAGTGCCTGATGATCCACAAGGAGAAAGGCAGCGTCGCCTACGCCGTGATGTCTTTCGGCGGCTTCCTCGGCCTTGGCGAGAAGCGCCATCCCGTGCCGTGGCAGTCCATGGTCTACGACACCACGAAGGAAGGCTATGTGGTCAATTTGTCCAAGGATGAATTGAAAGCCGCGCCGAACCTCGATCCCGGCGAGTATGGCCAATTGGGCGAGCGTGACTATGAAGAAATGGTCTTCACGCACTACAAGGCGGAGCCTTACTGGCTTTAGGGCCTCTTACTTCGGGGGCAGCGGGATATCCGACAGGCGGACCTTCGCATAACCACCCGGCGCTGCGCCGAGGCCCATGTCCTTGGGCTGCTGGGCAACCACTTTCCGGCCTGATTTCGGCTTCAGCCAGTCCCACCAGGTGGGCCACCAGCTGCCGCCGATTTCGGTTGCCGTTTCCAGCCATTCATTCGCCGAAGCGCCGAGTTTGCCCGGGTTGACCCAGTGCTGGTATTTCTTCGAATCGGGGTGGTTCACCACGCCGGCGATGTGGCCCGAGCCCGAAAGGACGAAGGTGGCGTCGCCGCCAAACAGTTTCGCGGTGCGGAACACGCTCTCGTAGGGGACGATATGGTCGTCCTTCGAGGCCTGCAGCATCACCGGGATCTGGATGTTCTTTGGGTCGATCTTCTGTCCGAGCACGGTGTATTCGCCGCGCGCCAGCTGGTTCTCGGAATAACATTCCTTCAGATAACGCCGGTGAACAGGGCCCGGAATATTGGTCTGGTCGGCGTTCCAGTAGAGCAGGTCGAACGGGCGCGGCGGCTTGCCGAGCATGTACATGTCGACAACGTAACGCCAGACGAGATCGATCGGGCGGAGCCAGTTGAACGTCTCGTACATGTCCTTGCCGGGCATGATGCCGCCATGCTCGTCGATCAGGCTGTAGACATAAGTCCGGCCCGGACCGTCGGTGAACACTTTGAGGTCGCCGGCGTTTTCGAAGTCGGACTGCGAGGCGAAGAAGGTGGCAGAGGAAATCTTGTCGTAGCCGGTCGCCGACATGTGGGCGAGACCAGAGGTCAGCAGCGTGCCGCCGATGCAATAGCCCACGGCGTTGAGGGACTTCGCGCCGGAGGCCTGCAGCGCGCCTTCGACCGCGGCGTAGAGGCCCTTCTTGACGTAGTCATCCCAGTCATAATCCTTCGTCACCTTGTCCGCCGAGCGCCAGGAGACGACGAACACGGTGAGGCCCTTGTCGACGAGCCAGCGGATCATCGAGTTTTCGGCGCGCAGGTCAAGGATGTAGAACTTGTTGATCCAGGGCGGGAAGATCAGCAGCGGTTTGGAATAGACCTGCGGCTGGCTGGGGGCATACTGGATCAGTTCGATCAGGTCGTTGCGGAAGACGACTTCGCCGGGGGCGGTCGCGATGTTCACGCCGACTTCGAAGGGCGTTTCGTCGCTCTGCGAGATGTAAAGCTTGCCATTGCCCCTGCGGACATCCTCGCGCGCCATGCGCAGGCCCGCCAGCACGCTTTCACCGCCGCTTTCCATGAAGGCGCGCAGGGCTTGCGGGTTGGTGCCGAGGAAGTTGGTGGGCGAGAGGCTCTCGGTCAGCAGCTGCATGAAGAAGCGGGCGCGCAGTTGCACGGCCGGGTCCATGCCGGAGGCACGGTCCGCGAGGCTGTTCATCCATTTGGAATTGACGTCATAGGCCTTGCGGATGAACTTGAAGGCGGGGTTCACCTGCCATTCGGGGTCCGAAAAGCGCTTGTCCTTTTCCTTCGGCGCTTCCTGCGAGATCGTTTCGGTGACCATCTCCTGCCAGAGCTTCATCCAGCCCTGCATCAGCTCCATGTTGGCCTGCATCAGGGCCATCGGGTTCATGGCGAGGTTCTTGCCGACTTCGCGGAACGCATCGGCGGCACCCATCGGGTCGCCCTGGGTGACGGTGGCGAGGGGCCCGGAGCCCGTCATTATCTCGGACATCAGGGCCTGGGACTCGGTATTGGCGAGCGCCAGCGTCGTCATCAGCACCTGCCAGCGCATCGGGTCCTGCGCCGCCATCAGCGCCGCAAGGGGTTCCTGACCCGTCATTGGTGTACTGGCGCTGCTCATAGGTCCTAGTTTTGCCCTGTTTCTTGGGCTCATCTATCCATCACAATGTTTGTGATTTAATGAGATTAACCATGAAAAACACGGCGATTCTCCTGTGTGGCGTGCCGCTTTTGCTGGCATCTGCGTGCACATCTTCGTTTTCGAAGGTGCGCGCCGCCATTAACGATGCGCCGGAATGGTATGAAGCGCGCCGGACCGAGATCCGGGGCGAGGGGTATCCGGAGATCTCCGATATTCCCACAATGGACGCCGATTGGAAGCCCGGCGTGGGCCTCGCGGCCTCGGGCGACCAGATTGCCATCATCCAGGCGGCCTTCCTGGCGGACGAGCGCGCGCAGCTCGCGCCGGCGGGCGCGGCGGGGATCGCGGCCTTC
>JBGTKE010000258.1:0-3087 GCA_041744775.1 Hyphomonas sp.
TCCAGCGCGGCGCGGTAGGTAACGGGACGGGCGAGGCCGGGCAGGCGTCCCGTGGGCGCATCGCGCAGAAGCTGTTCATGGCTCGCGGGCTGTACGGGCAGTGTCCAGGCGGAGCGCTGGGCGCAGGCCGAGAGGACGAGGGCGAGGGCCGCGGCCAGACCGATCCAACGCATTTGGGCACTCCCTTTGCCTGACCCCGAAGGCTGAATACCGCATCGGAGGCGATTTGGAACCCCCGGCTTTGCGGGTGTCCCAAGACAGGACACAAGGGCCTGCCCGGTTTGATCCGTAGACGGACCTCAGTGCGCCCTAGCCCGCAAATCCCCGCGCGGTCATCGCTTCATGCCAGCGGCCTAGATTTGGCAATTCCTTGTGCGGCGCCCATTTCATCAAGCGGCAGAAACCGCAGGTGACATAGAGGGTTATGTCGGCAATCGAGAAACGGTCTGCCGCGACAAATTCGTTGACGGCGAGGTGTTCGTTGAACCGCTCCGCCATTTTCCGCGCAGCCTTCTCGCCCTTGGCGGCGGCTTCCGGGCTCTGCGGCACTTCGAGCGGCGCCATGGCGGGATGTGCATTGCGGAACCAACCGGCAAACTGGATGAAGAACATCATCTCGACGCGCCGGTCCCACATTTCGACCAGAGCCTTCTCCTTGGGTTCCCGGCCCATCAGGTTCGGCTCCGGGAAGATGCCTTCGAAATAGGTGCAGATAGCGCGGCTCTCGGTGAGGTTGGTGCCGTCGTCCAGCACGAGGGCGGGCACCTGCGCAAAGGGCGAGACTTCGCGGTAGCCCGACTGCTTGTGTTCCTGTTTCATGATCGAGATTTCCTTGAGCTCCACGGCGTCCAGCTTGCCCTTGGCCCGCAGGAAATAGACGACGCGGTCCGGATTCGGAGCGGTGGGGCTGTGATAGAGCTTCATGGTTTTCTCCTAGAACTTCTTTGTCAGACCGAAGGTTGCGTTCAGCGGCTCGCCCGGAAAATAGCGCTCATTGCCGAAGCCGACATCGGCGCGGTCGGCATAGGCTTCATCCGTCAGGTTACGGAGGATGAGGGAGGCTTCGAGCGAATCGGTGATAGTCCAGCCGGCGCGGGCGCCGAAGACCGTGTGGCCGGGATAGGTGACGGTGTTGGCCGGATCCGTGAAATACTTGCCGACATGTTCGAGCGTTAGCGACAGTTTCAGCGCATCCAGCGCCTGCCAGTCCAGACGCGCATCGGCGAGCCATTCCGGAGCCGTGTCAATGGTATTGCCGGAAGTAATCCGCTCATTCTGTTGAGAAGCGATCACCGGGCGGTCAAAAGTGTAGGTCTGGTCGCTCCAGGCGACATTACCGCCGAGGCTCAGACGGTCGTCGATCCGCAGCGTGGCGGCGGCTTCGATGCCGACATGGCGCGTCGAGCCATCGACAACATTGAGGCCGTCGGAATCGCGGAAGAAGAAGTTTGCCTTCTCCATCCAGTAGGCGGCGATGTCGAAATCGAGATGGCCGAACAGGGCGTCGCCGCGCACGCCGGCTTCGACGCTGTCGAGCGTTTCGGCTTCGATCTCTCCGGCGACCTGCAGACTCTGGAGGCGGTAGAGGTCGGAAACCTGCGGCGCGCGGGCGCCGCGCGCATAGTTCGCATAGAGACTATACCAGTCCCGGTCCCAGACGAGGCCGAGTTTCGGCGTCAGGAAACTGAAATCATCCGACCGGTCGGCGGGCACATTGAAGCGGCCATTGATGCCGGCGGGCGCGCGCGTGTCGTAGGTGTAGTCATGCGTCTCGCCGCGCAGGCCGGCGAGCAGGCGGAGATTGTCCGTGAGCGTCACATCGGCTTCGGTCCAGAGCGCGATGACCTGCGTCTCGACGAGATAGTTGTAGTGGATGCCTTGCGGAAAGTTGGGGCTCGGATGCGGATTCGGCTGGACCTCCTTGAGGTAGCCGGACGCGAAATCACTGTCGGCGCCGAACCGCCAGGTGAAGCGGCCAACCGGATCGAGATCGTAGCGCGCCATCAGGCCGCCGCCGGTATGGGCGTTTTTCTCGATGCCGCCATAGGGCAGGAAGTGCTGCGAGAAGACCATGCCCTGGCTGTGCAGGTTGGGCGTCAGGATCAGCTTTCCGGGACCGAGCTCGCGTTCGAGGCGCAGACCTGCGCGCGCCGACCAAGCATCGCGGAAGGCTTCGGGATTGGGATTGGTTTCGGCAAGATCGCGGTCCTTATAGGCCCGCGGGCCCTGGATAAAGCTGGCGGTTTCCTGGTTCAGGCTGGACGCCGAGAGCCAGGCGGCCGCGTCCCACGCGCCGAAGGATTGCCGGGTGAGCAGCGAGACTTTCTGCTGCGCGCTGCCGGTGTCGTCGCGCCAGCCCGCATCGTCCATCAGCGAGAGGTTCAGCCGCGTACTATCGCCGAGATTGACCGAAGCATCGCCCCGCCACCGGCCGAGCGTGCCATAGCTGGCGCGCAGGGACTGGGCGCTGCCCGCGTCGGGCAGGATGACATTGATCAGTCCGTGTACGGCGTTCGAGCCATACTTCGCGCTGCCTGGGCCGCGGATCACTTCGATCGCTTCCGCGATCTCGAGATGCGGCTCGATCAGGCTGTTGACGTTGCCGAATGCGGGCGAGCGGGTGGGCACGCCGTTCTCGAGGATGAGAAAACTTCCCTGCCCAGCCCCGCCGGTCAGGACGGGCGAGCGGATCGCGATCAGATGCTCCTGCCCGGAATTCATCTGAATATTGACGCCCGGCGCCTGGTTGAGGATTTCGGCCGGGCGGTCTGCGGCTGTATCGGCGATCAGGTCCGCCCCGATAACCGACTGCGCGCCGGGGTCGCGGTCTTTCCGGTCGCCCCATATCTCGATGGGCGACAGGCGAAGGTCTGCCAGCTGAACAGGGTCTGCAAGCCCGGTCTGGGCCATTCCGGCCGGCGCCAGCCCCGCAATGGCAGCCACAAACAATCCGTTGCGAAAAGACACGCGCGCACTCCCTTTAAGCGGCGCGATTCAGCCGAGCGCCCGCCAGAGGTTGTAGGCGCTGACGAGGCAGATGGCGACCCCGACGATGACGGTCAGGATCTGGCGCGGCACGCGGCGCGC
>JBGTKE010000259.1:0-7788 GCA_041744775.1 Hyphomonas sp.
CCGCGACAATGCGGCCGTCTCCGCCTCGGTGATGAGCGCGCGCGAGCCGCTGGATGCCTGCGGCGGGCGGGATCTTCTGGACGCCGCGGTGCCGAACGGGCCTTTCCTCGAAGCGTGCAAGTTTCACGATGCCTGCTACCGCTCCGGCGTGCTCGACCAGGGCGCCTGCGACAAGGATTTCCTGCGTGACATGCGCGACGCCTGCGACGCGAACTGGCCGAAGACCTCCGCGCCCGGCAAGCATGGCGCCTGTCAGGTGGCCGCCTATACCTATTACCGCGCGGTCAATTCCCGCTTCGGCGCGATGCTCTACCCGGGCGGCATAACGGAAGGCCAGTTTGGTGCGGTCACGCAGACGGTGAGCATCGGCCACAATGGCACCCGCCATCTGGAGGCCTGCGCCGAGGCGCGCAATACGTCGAACCGGAAGCTGCGCTTCTTCCTGACGCTGCACGATTCCAGAGGCAAATGGGTGGCGACGGCTCCGGGCGTCTCGGCCCTGTCGGTGCAGCCGGGCGAGACGAAGATCCTGTGCACGGGGACGTCGGTGTCGCTGTTTCGCAGCGCGGAGAATATCGGCGCGGCGTATGCGCTGACGCTGAAGGTGGATGATCCGGCGACGATCAATCCGTTCGGTGATCTCGTGGACATCGACCGGCTGGACTGCGAGACGGCCAGCGGCAAATGCGTGCGCCGGGGGCTTTGAGGGTTTGAGGTAGCGCGGGCGACGGATCGCTTCCGGTTTAGTCGCAATCGTCTCCGCAGGCCCCTGCGAAGGCAGGGGCCCAGATTCGGATGAATGCTTTTTCCCTGGACTGGGTACCTGCCTGCGCAGGTACCTTCGGGGTTGGATTTGGGAAATCTCCGAATATGAAATCATGCACAGAGTATAGCTCCGTGGACGGAGGTGTAGCGGAAGGAAACGCGAACTATTTTGCAATCGCTTGAGAGGTATGGATTTTATTTTTCGGGAGGGGCGATTTTTGTAGGCGCAAGTCCGTCCTCCTGCCCTCGCCAAATCTCGAAAACCGGCTTCATCCGAATGCAATCAATGCACACGGAATGACGGTTTTTGTCTCATTCATTCTCATTTGTTCTCACGCAGTGCCGGTTTGTCATCAGCGATTATCGCCGGGAGCGGTGCTCCGGTGCGTTCCACCCGGCGCAGGACAAGCCACCAGAGGGCGGACCAGGCGGCGCCGAGGCACCAGCCGGCGAGGACGTCGGTGGGCCAGTGGACGCCGAGATAGACGCGGCTGAAACCGACAAGCATGGTGAGGAGGATCGCGCCTGACAGGATCAGGGTCTTGAGGCGCCGGTCCGGCTGGGCCCTCGCCATCAAGGCGCCGAGGGTGAGGAAGGCGACTGCGGCCTGGGTGGCATGGCCGCTCGGGAAACTGGAACTCGTCGCATGTGTGAGGTGGTCTACGAGGTCCGGGCGCGCGCGGTCGAAAAGCAGTTTCAGGAAATTGCTGACGAGCGCGCCGGAGCCAACCGCGAGAAGGACAATCAGGGCGGTGGCGTAATCCTTCACGACCGTGCGGTAGATCGCGGCGCCGGCCGTCAGCAGGGTGAGGACGGTGAAGCCGCCGAGAGCGGTGATATCGGTCATCGCATACTGGAGCCAGAGCGGGCCGATGGGCGTCGCGGGATCGCCGGGAACGCGGAGGGCCATGAGGATCGCGCTGTCGATGGCGTGCGGCGGCTCATCCCCGAACAGTTCCGCCAGCGCCACGAAACCGAGAACGCCGAGCGCGAGCACGCCGAGGACGGCGATGGGTCCAACCTCGCGGAGCGAGGCGCGCGGCAGCCAGCCGGGACGCTTCACGCCAGTCCTGCCGCTTTCAGGGCGGTTGCCTGGCGGGCGGCGACGGTTTCGATGGAGAAGCCTTCGAGGCTTTGTTCGAACAGTTTATGGAAGTTCAGTTCGGCGCCGAGGCGGAGGTAGGCGGCGCCGAGGCCGATGGCGGCGCGGTCCATGAAGACGAATTCGCGGGGGATCTTCACGGGTCCCTTCTCTTTCAGGAGCGTGCGGACACGGAAGGCTTCGCGGCGGCCATATTCGCCGGGCTTCACGCCGTCGGCGACGGAGCGGACGCGGTCGTCGATGATCGGGCCATAGATGAAGCGGGCCCAGACATTGAGGACTTCGGCGAGTTCGCGCGACAGGTTCTCGAAGCCCCAGGTCTCGTAGGCGGCATAGGCGGCGTCGAAATCATCAGCTCGCATGGCGCGGTAGAGATCGACCACGCCGCCGACGAATTTCGGCGGGAAGATGCGGACGCAGCCGAAGTCCAGGAGGTTGATGCCGGTGCCGCCGCCGGTGACCTGATAATTGCCAAGGTGGGGGTCGCCGTGGATGACGGCGTAGGAATTCATCGGTCCCCACCAGGTCCAGAACAACATTTCGGCGATGTGGTTGCGGGTCTCCTGCGGGGCGCTCTCGAGATCGCTCAGCTTCTGGCCGGTCAGCCATGTCATGGTCAGCAGGCGTTCGGTGGAGAGTTCGGGCACGGGTTCGGGGCACGCGACGAAGGATTTGCCGGCGAGCATCGCGCGGTAGAGCGCCATGTGTTTCATCTCGCGGGCATAGTCGAGCTCTTCGCGGAGGCGGTCGGTGATTTCCTCGACCATCGCGTCGGGGTCAATCGAGCCGTCCATCCGCTTGAACATGCCGAGCAGGGTGCGCAGCTGGCTGAGATCGGATTCCACGGCGCTGGCCATATCCGGGTATTGCAGCTTGCAGGCGACCTTGCGTCCGTCATGCAGCGTGGCGGCGTGGACCTGGCCGAGCGAGGCGGCGTGGGAGGCTTCGTGGCCGAAGTCTGCGAATTTTGCTTCCCAGCCGGGGCCGAGTTCGGCGCGCATGCGGCGTTTGACAAAGGGCCAGCCCATGGCGGGGGCCTCGGCCTGCAGCTGGGCAAACTCGGCAGCGTATTCGGCCGGCAGAAGGTCCGGCACGGTGGAAAGGAGCTGGGCGACCTTCATCAGCGGGCCCTTGGACTTGCCGAGGGCGGCGGCGAGCGCCTTGGCCAGCCGCTGGTCGCCTTCGTCCCCCCCAAACAGGGACTGGGCGGCAAAGGCAAAGCCGGCACCGGAGAGGTTCGCGCCGACCCTGGCGGTGCGGGCGATGCGGCCGGTGAGGCGGTTGCGTTCGGGATCAGCAGGCCGGGAGGGCGGTTCGGTCATGGACCGGATATAGAGGGGCGGTGGCGCATTGCACAGGCCGCAGAGACGGGCGGCGTGACTCTGGTGCAGGCTTGGCGTATAGCGCCGCCTGTTGCCACATCTATCGAGGCCCGACCTGCTGCACCGCCGCTGTTCGCACCTGCCGGACCCACCGCGCTAACGCAGCCCCTCCCAGCGCACCCCGCCCAGAAAGCTCCCATGTCCTACAAGACCCTGATCACCGAGATCGATACGGAAGACGGCTTTGCCGTGATCCAGATGAACCGGCCGGAGACGCTGAACGCGCTCTGCGAGGAGATGATGACGGAGCTTTCGGCGGCGTTTGACCGGTTCGAAGCGAATGATGACGTGCATTGCATCATTCTGACCGGCTCCAAGAAGGCCTTCTCCGGCGGGGCGGATGTCAAGGAAATCCAGACCAAGACCTTCCCGCAGTCCTATTATGAGGACTTCATCACCCGGAACTGGGAACGCGTGGCGCGCACCCGCAAGCCGCTGATCGCGGCAGTCGGCGGCTATGCGATAGGCGGGGGCTGCGAGCTGGCGATGATGTGCGACATCATCCTGGCGGCCGACAATGCCCGGTTCGGCCAGCCGGAGATCCGGCTCGGCGTGATGCCGGGCGCGGGCGGGACGCAGCGGCTGGCGCGGGTGATCGGCAAGTCGAAAGCGATGGAACTCTGCCTCACGGGGCGGATGATGGAGGCGGTGGAGGCTGAACGCTGCGGGCTGATCAGCCGGATCGTGCCGGCCGATGACCTGATGGACGAGGCCAGGGACCTCGCGCGCACCATTGCGCTGATGCCGCGGGCGGCTGCGATGATGACCAAGGAGGCCATCAATGCGGCGTATGAAACCCCGCTGGCACAGGGCATCCAGTTCGAACGGCGCCTCTTTCACTCGCTTTTTGCCACCGATGACCAGAAAGAAGGCATGAAGGCCTACGTCGAAAAGCGCACGGCCCACTTCAAGGACCGCTGAAAGGCCTGCCGTAACACTGCTTTTCCGGCCTGAGTCTGGTTGACGCGCACCCGGCCTTTATGTATCTCCCCGCCTTCGGCCTGACGGGAGACTTTCCCGGGGCTCCTGGAGTTTACGATGGCGAATACGAAATCTGCCAAGAAAATGGTGCGCAAGATTGAAGCGCGCACCGAGGTCAATAAAGCCCGCCGCTCCCGCGTGCGCACCTATGTCCGCAAGGTCGAAGAGGCGATTGCTTCGGGCGACAAGTCGGCTGCAGCCGATGCTCTGAAGGCAGCCCAGCCGGAAATCATGCGGTCCGTAACCAAGGGCATCACCCACAAGAACACCGCATCACGCAAGGTTTCGCGTCTGTCGGCCCGCGTCAAGGCGATGGCCTGAACCCTTTTCTCGGGCGCTTTTGTGACCTGAAAACAAAGCCCGCCGGTTGATCCTGGCGGGTTTTGTTTTTTGCCCTTCACGCAGCATAGAGAATGGATTTGCTTCCATGCGCAGGCGCGCCGGTTCCGCAACCCTCGCGGGTGCGATCAGGCAACCTTTTTAGACAGTGTTGCCCTTCTGCAAAGGCGCCGCCGCATTGTGAGAATTCCACAGTCGGGTATGGATGTTTTCGATTGACAGAACTTCTGCGAACAAACGTCAGCAAGTGCTCACAAAAAAAATGTTTGGAGCCGCAAGCGCATGAATTATCTGTGCATTTTTGGCACGTGCTACAAGTCAACACGCTAACTGAGGCGTTCGCAAAAAAGAGGGACTTGTAATGAATTTCTGTGCCGATTAGTTTCAACTCCGCCAGCTAATATCGTCCCGGTAAAGAGTGTTTTTGAGTGTCAGGCGGGGGCCTGCCGGGCGCGTCGAGTGCGAGTTGGAAAGAGCGATCAAAACTAGAAACGGGGTCGGTGATGGACCGAAAGAGATTGTTTGCTTCTCGCGTAAATAAGGGAACACAGGATCAGCAGGGTGGCGATGCCACCGGGCAGCGCGTCTGGGAAGATGTGCAGGCCGTGCTCGAGTCCCGTTTGCCCCGCGAAGAGTTTGACCGCTGGATAGCGGAACTGCGCCTTGTTGCAGAGGTCGAGGGCGAAATGTTGCTCGCGGCCAAGGATCCGGTGGCGCTGGACCGCGTCAACACGCGCCACAAGCGCGAGATCGAACGCCTCTGGACGGGTATGGACCCGCTGGCCCGTGCGATCAAACTGATCTGTTGGCGGACGGCCCCGGCCGAACTGCGCGACCTGATCGGCGACCCCTGGGCAGTCGTACCGGAGGACGAACAAGCCGATTTTGCTGAAGCGCCAACCGGCGGCCCGGCGATGACCTTCGAGAACCTCGTCATCGGTCCGTCGAACAAGACGGCTTCGGAAGTGGCGAAGCGGATTGCGGCAGGCCTTCCGGCCGGCACGCCGATCACGCTGATCTACGGCCCGCAGGGCACCGGCAAGACGCATATCGTGATGTCGCTGAAAAACGATGTGGCGAAGCGTGATCCCAAGCGCAAGGTAGTCTACCTGACGGCCGAGGAGTTCATGTCGGCCTATCTGGACGGCGTGAAGGCGCGCGACACGAGCGGGCTGAAACGGCGCCTGCGCATGGCGGCGATCCTGATCGTCGATGACCTCCACCGGATCGCCGGCAAGCCCGGCACCGAGAACGAGCTTTACCAGAACATCCGCGAAGTCACCGGCAATGGCGGGCAGGTTGTCCTCGTGGGCGATGCGGCCCCCGGCGAAACCGTGGGCTTCGGCAAGCGGCTGGTCGGCGAACTCAAGGGCGCAACCGCCGTGGAGATTGGCCTGCCCGATGCGACCATGCGCCGGGAGATATTGCAGCGGCTTGCCACACATATCACAGCCGGCCATCCGGAATTCCAGCTTGGGGACGACATGATCCAGAAACTGAATGCCGGAATCCGCGGACCCGGGCGCGAACTCACCGGCGCCGTATGGAGCCTGTTCACCGAAGCCAACTTCGGCGAGGAAACGCCGACCATGGAGATGCTGGAGCGGGTCATCCGCCGGCATTCCGGTGAGCAGCGCGAGCCGACGATCGACGTGATCAAGAAGGCGACGCTGAAGATCTTCCCGATTGCGCGGGCAGACCTTGAGGGCCCGAGCAAGATGCAGGCTTTCGTCTATCCGCGTCAGGTGGCGATGTATCTGTGCCGCACGATGACACGGAAGTCGTTCCCGCAGATCGGGCGGGCCTTTGGCAAGCGCGATCACACGACCGTGCTTTACGCTTTCCGGCGTATCGAGAAGGCCCTGCCGGCCGATCCGCGCATGGCCGACGACATTGCGCGGGTCGAATCGGTGATCCTCGACTTGCTCGATGCCGGTCACACCTGAGGCATTGCCCCGGGGCCGACAGCCGGCGGAACGCGCAGCCGCTTGGCTTTTTGGCGAACTTGTTTAAGGGTCTCCAGCCCGCTTCCGGACAGGAGCGGGCTGATTCCCTTTGAACGGGGAAGCAGACATTCGCAGACACAGAAACCAGAGGATTGGGGGACGCTGCCAGGCAGCTCCCGGGATGGACGGACCCGAAGATGAAGCTGACGATCGAACGTGGTGACCTGCTCAACGCGCTGAGCCATGTGCAGAATATTGTCGAGCGCCGGACGACGATCCCGATCCTGTCGAACGTCCTGCTGCAGGCGAAGAAGGGCGAGTTGCGCCTGACCGCCACGGACCTCGATATCGAAGCCGTCGACTCGGCCGCCGCGAAAGTCTCGAAGGACGGCGCGGTGACGGCGCCGGCGGGCACGCTGTTCGACGTCGTGCGCAAGCTGCCTTCGGGCGCCGAAGTGTTGCTCGAACTCAACCCGGAAACCCAGCGCCTGTCACTGACGGCCGGCCGCTCGCAGTTCGAATTGCCCACCCTGCCAGCCGCCGATTTCCAGACCATGGCTTCGGATGAAGGCAGCGTGCAGTTCAGCCTCGCTGCGTCCGACCTCGCCCGGCTGATCGACAAGACCCGCTTTGCGATCTCAACCGAAGAGACACGCTATTATCTCAATGGCATCTATCTGCATGCTGCCAAGAACGATGCCGGCAAGCCGGTGCTGCGCTCGGTCGCCACTGATGGCCACCGCCTGGCGCTGGCCGAAACGAAAGCGCCGAAGGGCAGCGACAAGCTGACCGGTGTGATCGTGCCGCGCAAGACCGTCAACGAGATCCGCCGCCTGATCGACGGGCGCGAGGATGACGTGGCCGTGGAAGTCTCCGACACCAAGATCGTCGTGCGCGCGGGCCGCGCCGTGCTGACCTCGAAGCTGATCGATGGTTCGTTCCCGGATTATGCGCGCGTGATCCCGAAGGGTAACGACAAGAAACTCACCGTCGACAACAAGGCCTTCGAGGCCGCCGTGGACCGCGTCTCGACCGTGTCGGCGGAGCGTTCGCGCTCGGTCAAGATGAGCCTCAGCGAGGGCCGGCTGACCCTGGCCGTGAACCATGCCGAGACCGGCGCGGGGAACGAGGAAATCGAGGCGGAGTATTCGTCGGATGCGATGGAGATCGGCTTCAACGCCAAGTACCTGCTCGACATCGCCAGCCAGATCGAATCCGATGAGGCTGAGTTCATGTTCAATGATCCCGCCTCCCCGGCACTGGTGCTCGACCC
>JBGTKE010000260.1:0-5860 GCA_041744775.1 Hyphomonas sp.
GCGACCCGCGCTCCGGCGCCGCCAATCGGCTGCGAGCGGTGATCGTCTTCGCCCGCATGTACGATGATCGAGAGGCCGTCACCGCCAAGCGCCGGCGCGAGTTCGGTCAGCAGCGTGAATGCTTCATAGCCCGCTGAGCCATCGGCGGCAGCCCAGGCGTTGGGCAGGTCGCCGGGCTCTGGGCCCAGATCTGGGTTCATCAGCCCGTGCGCGCCGTCTTCCTTGCCATGGTGGCCGCCCGAGAGCTGGTAGGCGCCGACATCGGAACAGTCGCCTTTCTCGTGAAGGTGCAGTCCGTGCCAGCCGGGCGTCAGGCCGCCCGCGCCGATTTCGATCCGGATCAGCAAGCCGTGCGAGCCTTGCTCCAGATGGGCCTTGCCGATTTCCGTCCCGTCCGTCCCCAGCATCGTGGCATGGGCGGTGGCCAGTTCCCTCACCATCGCAGACGCACCGGTCTCGGGCACATGCATCATGCGATCGCCATGCCCCGGCCCGTGCATGTCGGGTCCAAGGTGACCGCAAGCGGCGAGCGCAAGCGCGGGTGCGGCGATGAGAAAGTGCTTCAGCATGTCGATACTCCAGTCGATTCCGGGTTCAGTATAGGGCAGACAAGCCGAATGTCAGACCCTCAGCCGCCTCAAACCGAACGCGCCGACAGGATGTTGGTTGCCCTGGGCCATTTCGGCAGCCGCGCGGCGGCGCAGGCGGCCATCGCCGCCGGCCTCGTCATCGCGGATGGCAAGGTCATCCAGCGCCCCGCCGACAAACTGTCACGCGATGCCGTGATCCAGTCCGAAGCCGCCCATCCTTATGTCTCGCGCGGCGGGCTGAAACTCGTCCGGGCGCTGGAGGTGTTCGGCGTCGAACCGGCGGGACTGACCTGTCTCGATCTGGGCGCGTCCACCGGCGGCTTTACCGATGTGCTGCTGTGCGCGGGCGCGGCGCATGTCACCTGCGCCGATGTCGGACACGGCCAGCTGCATGCGAAGATCGCCGCCGATCCGCGCGTCACGTCTTACGAACGCCTCAACGCCCGCGACCTGACGGCGGCGCACCTCGCCGCGCCGCCGGAGCTGATCGTCTGTGATCTGAGCTTTGTGTCGCTCGCCAAGGTGCTGGATGTTCCGCTCGCGCTCGCTGCGCGGCCGGCCACGCTGATCGCGCTGTTCAAGCCGCAATTCGAAGTCGGCCGGTCGCATGTCGGGAAGGGCGGACTCGTCACGGACGACACCGTGACCGGCGCCGCGCTCACCGTATTCGTGGACTACCTTGTATCAGGGGGTTGGCGCGTCGAGGCGCCCCAGCCCAGCCCCATTCCCGGCGGCGATGGCAACCGGGAATGGCTGGTCTGCGCGCGGCATCAATAACCGTAAGACTGGTCCGAATAGCCGTCCTGGATACGCCATTGGCGCGTGCGGTCATCATAGCAGGCGGTGACCGGGTCGCGCTGCACGTCGCCGTCCGGCAGCCGGGTCTCGCGGTGGATCACGCGGCAGTCGCGCGCCGGTTCGTGATAGCGCGGCTCGTCGCGGTAGTCCGGGTACGAAGGATAAGACGGGGTCGAAGGATAGGCCGCCGGATACCCGCTTTGATAGCCACCCTGATACCCGCCTTGGTAGCCGCCCTGATATCCGCCCTGGCCCATCACTTCCGGCCCGCCATACAGGCCCTGCGTGGAGCGGGGAATGGAGCCCTGCGGCACGGAGGAATAGCCGCGCGGTGCATAGGCCACTTGGCAGCCCGGTCCGGAATCCCTGGCAAGCGAGTTGCCGGCGAGGCCGCCCGCAAGTGCGCCAAGCGTCGCGCCGACGGCGACCTGTCCGGAATTGCTACGGCTTTCCTTATAGCGCCCGACCGGCCGGCCGCGGCGGTTGTATTCGGTATAGTAGCGGTCATTATCGATATTGTTGCCGATCGCCCCGCCCAGCAGTCCGCCGACCACCGCGCCGACCAGGGCGCCGGCGACGCCGTCGTCAGACCGCTGGCGTTCGCACTGGACATTGCGCACGCCGGGGTCGCTGTTGGGGTAACCATATTGCGCCTGCGCCTGCATCGGCAGGGCGAGGGCCATCAGGCTGAGGCTGCCGGCAGCGATCGAGAGCTTCAACATCACCTTGTCTCCTTCGGCGTCACGGGCAGGGCGCGCCATTTTACGGGGACAATCTGCGCGCGCCAACCTGAACGGAGCCTGAAGGCTGCCCGGACACTGGACGTGCCCCGATCCGCTCTACATATTCCGCTCATGGGATTGCTGGACCGCGCCGCCAGAACTGCCAGCCGGGCACGTTATGCCGCCGGGCAGGGCATTCGTACGGCCTGGTATGCCGCGCAGATGCAGGCCGCGCGCCGCCAGTCGGGCGGGATCGACCGCCCGGGCGAGCCGGAATTCCGCCCCATCCGTGGCCGGCCGGACCTTTCCGGACTGCGCAAGGCCTATCTCCGCCTGTTCGTACAGGACCGCGCGAATGTCGAAGCGGGCCTCTACCCGCCGCCGCAGGAGCTGCGGCCGGCGGACCTGCCCAGGGCGCTGAGATCCGCGCAGGCCTTCCTGCGCGACGCCGCCGAAGTGAACCGCCGCCGCCTCGCCCGTGACGGTACGGAAATCCGTAGCCAGGTTCCCGAAGGCACCAACCGCTACCCCGCCTACTACCTGCAGAATTTCCACTACCAGTCCGGCGGCTGGTTCACCGACGACAGCGCCGAGCTTTACGACACGCAGGTCGAGGCGCTGTTCTCCGGCACGGCCGACGCCATGCGCCGCGCCGCGCTCGCCGAAATCAGCCGCGAACTTAAGGGCCGCGACCAGCGCACGCAGCGCCTGCTGGATGTCGCCTGCGGCAATGGCCGGTTCCTGGAAAAAGTTCTCGAAGTCTATCCGAAGCTGCGCGTCACCGGCCTCGATCTCTCGCCCTCCTACACAGATGCCGCCCGCGCGCGTCTGGCGCCCTGGCGCCAGGCGGACGTGATCCACGACGCCGCCGAATCGATGCCGCTGGAGCCCGCATCGCAGGATATCGCCGTCTCGATATTCCTCTTCCACGAGTTGCCGCCGAAGGTCCGGCCAAAAGTCCTTGCAGAGATATTCCGTGTACTGAAGCCGGGCGGCCTGTTCGTCCTTGCCGACAGTGTCCAGTTCGGGGATTATCCCGAGATGGACGGCCTGCTCGAGTATTTCCCCCACGGATTCCATGAACCCTATTACAAGGGCTATCTCGGCTGGGATCTGACCCAGGCCCTTGAATCGCAAGGTTTTGTAAAGCAACGCGAGACGCTGGCCTTCCTCACAAAAGTCACAATCTGGCGCCGTCCGTGCCATGGTGAGACAGGGCCCCCCTGACAAGATTACAGTTGGTTCATAATCTGTGCTTTGCCAGCCACAGGCGTCTCCCGAAAGCTCCGTATTACTGCATCGCAAGCTGGCGCCGGAAACTTCCATGGCTACTTCAACCCAGCGCAGTTGCGCTAAAGTACAGACTACGGAGAAAAAAATGAAACTTGCACTCTTATCCCTCGCCGCCATCCTGGCCGCCCCGATCGCCGTTGCTCAAGGCAATGTCGAACTGAGCGCCGGCTATTCCAAGATCGACACCGACGCGGGCGACCTCGGCGCCCTCACCGGCCGCGGCACCTTCTTCTTCAACCGCTATCTCGGCGCTGAAGGCGAAATCTCGATCGGCATCGACGACACCGATTTCGGTGCCGGCACCGTGGAGCTCGACCAGTCGTTCGGCGCCTTCGGCGTCCTTCGCGCCCCGGTCACCGAGCGTTTCGAACTGTTCGGCCGCGCTGGTTATGCGGCGTCGAAATTCAGCGCCAGCGTGCCGGGCCTCGGCAGCGCCTCAGAAGACATTGACGGCCTCGCTTACGGCGTCGGCGGCAAGCTCTTCCTGACCGACCGTTTCGGCATCCGTGCCGACGCCTCGCGTTATGAAGGTGACAACAACGAAGCCGACGTCTTCACCATCGGCGGCGTGATGCGCTTCTAGGCATCCGTTCACGGATCAAACTCGGAAAGCCCCGGTGCAGAACGCGCCGGGGCTTTTTCCTTTCAGATACTCGGAAACGCACCCGTTGCCGCCCAAGGCAGGCCGATCGCCAGGGTCACGGAGACCACGAGTCCGAAACCTGCGCGCGCCACATCCGTCGCCACATCGAACGCGGCTTCCTTGCGGGACCGCAGGCCGGACATATAGGAGATCGCAATCTCGCGCCCGGCAAGCAAGCCCAAGAACACCCAGGTCGTCGACATCGGCACATCGCTGATATCCTTGAAGACGAACAGGATGACGCCGTACAGAAAATCGATCAGCGTCGCGGCGCGAATATCGGTCGTGTTGGTCTTCGACAGGACAATCTTCTGGATCTCGCCGCCGCGCGTCGCGAAAATCCAGGCGTGCAGCAATAGCATCACGACCGTCGTGAACACGAGCAGCCAGGGGTCGAAGGAGACCTGCGTACCCGTTCCATCGCTCGACGTTGTGCGCGGCAGGAACACGAAGATGTTGGCGAGGTCCTGGATCAGCCACTGTGACCACAGGAAGGCCGTCGAGCACCATTGCAGGATGATCCAGACTATCGGAATTGGCCGGTCGAGGGTTGAATGGATCCACCGCTCCCAGGAGTTCGCCACGGCCATATAGACGAGGCCGCCGGCAAACAGCGCGACGAGGTAGCCGACGCCCGACTTGATCAGCATGTCCACCAGCACGCCCTCGGTCGAGGCGCCGCCGGTCAGCGTGAAGATCGTCAGCACAAGGAATGTCGTCGACACCGGTATGCCGAACCGTGTCAGGATGAGCAGCACGGCCGGCGGCAGGGCATGCCACCACTGGATGCCGGCTTCGGGATAGGGAATCCGGTTCAGCCGCCCGAACGCAATATCGGTATTCAGCACGAAATATCCGTACATCATCACCGCCACGATGATGGAGCAGGCATAGAGCCACAGGACCCACCAGGGCGCCCGGCTGTTCGACGACAGGAACGTGCCCAGCGTCTGGATCGCGTCATTGGCGACAATCGAATAGGCGGCAATCAGGAACCCGACGAGCGCAAACAACTCCAGTCCGCCGAACATCATCGCCGGTCACTCCCACAAAAGTTATGAACCCGCCTGCTGTCTAGCAGAGCCGGCCGCCCCCCGCGATGGAAGTTGAATGAAAGATTTGTGTCAGCGCCCGGTCTGGCCCCGGTGGCGCAGCTTCGCGTCCGCCAGCACACAGGCCATCATCGCCTCGGCCACCGGCACGGCGCGGATGCCGACACACGGATCATGCCGCCCGATCGTGCGAACGTCGACTTCCTCGCCGCCGCGCGTCACCGAGCGCACTTCGTTCAGGATCGACGAGGTCGGCTTGATCGCCAGTCGCACGACCACGTCCTGGCCGGTCGAAATCCCGCCCGCCACGCCGCCGTTATTGTTGGCGAGGAAAGAGGGGCCGTCGTTGCCGGCGCGCATCTCGTCGGCATTCTCCTCGCCGCTCATCGAGGCCGCCGCAAAGCCCGCGCCGATCTCGACGCCCTTGGCCGCATTGATGCCCATCATCGCACCGCTGAGTTCTGCGTCGAGCTTGCCATACACCGGCGCGCCCCATCCGGCGGGCAAGCCGGAGGCATGCACTTCGACAATCGCGCCCGCCGACGAGCCCGCCTTGCGCGTCTCGTCCAGGAAGTCTTCCCACTGCGCGGCCATCTGCGCATCCGGGCACCAGAAGGGATTGTTCTGCGTCTCGTCCCAGTTCCAGTTCTCGGGATCGATCATGTGCGGCCCGATCTGCACGACCGCGCCCCGGATCACGATCCCGTCGCCCAGCACACGCCGCGCCACCGCGCCCGCCGCCACCCTTGCGGCTGTCTCCCG
>JBGTKE010000261.1:0-4726 GCA_041744775.1 Hyphomonas sp.
CGACCGGGGCCGGCTGGGACGCACGCGCCGAAATCGAAGCCCTCACCCTCGCCGGCGGCACCGTCCCCCTGCCAGCTGGCCTCTACGCGCCGTGCGGCACGCTCTCGCCCATCGATACCTATGTCTGGGAACGCGGCTTCAATTTCGACGCGACCTCCGCTGCCGGCTGGATCGTCCAGGGCGTCTCGTCCGGCAGCCGCGCGCGTGAGGCCGGCCTGCGCAATGGCATGATGCTCACCGGCTGGTCAGAAACCACGCAGGACCATCAGGCCCCGACCGAAAAAACCGCCAAGGTGGACCTCGCCGGCGAAACTGTCTCGCTGACCTGGCTGCCCGCCGCGCGGGAAACCACACCTGTCCGCCGCCTCCAGCTCGCAGAGGATCTGCCCGCCGAGGCCTGCCGCAACCGAATTGCGGGGCTTCCCTTCTGAGCCGGCGTTGATGCCGGTTGAACCGGCGCTCCAAATTCGCCAAGGCAGAGCATGATGTTGGCGGACGCAAGATGACACCCCAGCGCGCGGCCTGGTTTGTGCTCGGGGTCAGCGCCCTCGGCCTCGGTGTCGTGGGGGTCGTGGTTCCCTTGCTGCCGACGACACCCTTCATCCTGTTGGCGGCGTTCGCCTTTTCACGATCATCGGAGCGATGGCATCGCTGGCTGATCAGTCACAGGACGTTCGGGCCGTTGATTGAGAATTGGCGCGCCTACGGCGCCATCAACCGGCGCACAAAAACCGCGAGCACACTGGCCATGGCAGCTGTTCTCGGCATCTCGGCGGTCCTGGCTGTGCCGTGGCCAGTGTTCGTGCTGCAAATTCTGGTGCTGGTGGCGGTAGCCACCTTCATACTGTCGCGCCCCTTACCGCCATCGCAGAACTGAATGGCTCGCAATCCGGCCGGAATTACGCTTTCACCGCTTTCGGCTTCATCCCCATCGAGGCCTTCACCATGCCCACCAGGTCGCCAATGCCGGCACCGTGCACGGCGCCGGCGCGGTAGACTTTCGTCGCGCCCCAGACGATCAGCGCGGTGGTCACCGCCATCAGGCCCATCTGCGCCAGGATTTCCCACAGCGGCGGGTCCTGCGGAATGCGCAGGATCAGCAGGAAGGGCGTGAACAGCGGCACCCAGCTCGCATAGTCGATGATCGGTGAGCCGGGATCCTGGAACGCGATGAAGATCGCGAACATCGGCAACATCAGCAGGATCATCATCGGGCTGAGCAGCGTCTGGGCTTCCTGGATCGTGTCGCACAGCGAGCCGAGCGCCATGAAGATCGCGCCGTACAGGACATAGCCGAGGATGAAACTCACCATAGCCGGAATGATCAGGCCGGGATTCGTCACCGCCGCCATGAACGGATCGATCATCTCCACCAGCGCCGGTGACTGGCTTGCGGCAATCGCCGACGCCGCCCCGACAAACAGGCCCCAGGACAGCATCATGGTGGAGGTCACCGCGAACACCGCGAGCAGCTTGCCGGCCAGCAGCTCGGGAAGTTTCACGGACGTGAGCAGCGTGTCGAAGATCTTGTTCGAGCGTTCCTCGATGGTGCCCATGAGCAGGTACTGGATGATCGAGAACACCATCAGCCAGAGGAAATAGGCAAGCGCCCCGGCGACCATGGCGGGCGCCTTGTCGGCCATCGTGACTTCGGAGCCGCCAGTCTCCGGTTGTGCCTCCGTGCGCAGCCGGAAAGCCGTCACCGGCACCGCAGTCTCGTCCACCCGTTTCAGAAAATCCGAACTGAGTCCCGCCGCCAATAGGGCATCCCGCCGGCTGAGATCGCGCATGGCCGTCTCGGCCGCGTAGCGCAAGGTCGAGACGTTGACCTCCGTACTCCAGTACTGCAGCGCGCCGCCATCCTCGGTCAGCAGGAAGGCCGCAAACAGCGGCTTGTCGCCGTGCGGGCCCGCCACCAACTTCTCGCCGATGAGGTAGGGCCGCAAGTCTTCGATCGTGCGCGCCGGCGGATCGACCTGAATGAACTTGCGCGGCGCGACTGCGGCGGCTTGCGCCTCGGTCATGTTGACGTTCATCCCGCTCGCCATCGCGGCGGCTTCCTTCGCCAGCCGCTCTTCGCTGCGGCGAAACTCCATGTCGATTGCCGACGCCACAGCGCCCGACGAATCGACCACGGCATAGTAGCGCACCGGCGACGAGGACGCCGCAAACATCCCGAAGCTGACGCCGATGATCAGGAAGATCGGCACGGCAGCGAGGCTCAGCCAGAAACCCCAGGCCTTCACATAGCCGAGGAAATCGCGCCGGAAGATCAGGTAGATGTTGCGCATCAGGCTGCCTCCACCGCTTCGGCGGCCGTCGGCAAATCCAGCGCCGCCGCCTCCGCTTCGCCGACCAGCGACACGAACACGTCCCTGAGCCTAGCCTCTTCGGGCTGGAAGCCGACAATCGGAGCGCCCGTCTCCAGCGCCGCCCGCAGCACGTCCTGCGCGCCTCGACCCTTCGGCATTTCCACGCGCCAGGAATCGCCCGGTCCCTTGTCAACCGTCCGGTGCGCCTCGAAGCCTTTCGAAGCGAGCGCGCCGGCAAGATCAAAGCCATGCTCCACCGCAATCCGGGCGCCCTGCCCCAGCGTCTCGTAAGCCGCCTCCAGCGTCCCGTCGAACACCTTTCGCCCGCGCGCCATCATCACGATCCGGTCGCAGAGCCGTTCGGCATGTTCCATCACATGCGTCGAGAACAGGATGGTGGCCCCCCGTTTGTGCTCAGCGCGGATCAGGTCTTCCAGTGTCTGCTGGTTCATCGGATCGAGGCCCGAGAACGGCTCGTCTAGAATCAGGAAATCCGGCCGGTGCGCCAGCGTCGAGAGGATCTGGACCTTCTGCGCCATGCCCTTCGACAGTTTGGAAATCCGCGAGGCCTTGAACGCCCCGAGTCCGGTCATGTCCAGTAGCTCGTTCGCCCTTGCCTTGGCGTCCGCCGCTGTCATGCCCTTGAGGCGCGCGAAATAGGTGATCGTGTCGCGTGCGGTCATCTTCTTGTAGAGCCCGCGCTCCTCGGGGAGGAACCCAACCCGGCGCAGGTTGCGGATGTCCGGCCTTGCGCCGAACAGCGCCACTTCCCCCTCATCCGGCGCCATCACGCCCAGCGCCATGCGCAGGCTGGTCGACTTGCCCGCGCCGTTGGGACCGAGGAAGCCGATGATCTGGCCTTCCGGCACATCGAAGGAGAGATGGCTGACAGCCGTGAAGCCGCCAAATCGCTTGGTCGCGCCGGACATGACGAGGGGGGCGACGCCCATGGGCGGTTTCCTTCAGCAGCTGGTACCCAGACTTTAGCGTAATTCGATAAAGTTCAAGGGGTATGGCGCGCGACGGCTTAGAGCGGCGTTAAACGCCACGCCCGGAGATCACATAACGGCGCCGAACAGCCAGATCATCGCCTGGACGATCAGGGCGAGCACAATCAGCACGACCACGGTCGCCATCCAGCGGCCCCCGAGGTTCAGCAGAAGGCCAGACGCAAAGCCGACAATCGCCATCAGGCCGAGCGAGATCGCCCAGTTCATGCCGATAGCGAGGGAAAGCGTCGAATGCCCCACCAGGAGGAGGATGATCAGGCCGCCCCAGACGCTGCCGGTGATGAACCCGCTCCAGGTCGCCTCTTGGTCCTGGATGTTCATCTCGCCGCGGTGATACTCGTGGGTGGCCATGGTCTGCCCTCTTGATCAATGGTCGTGCCTGACCGGCCTTGTAACGGGCGTCTTGCCTGCCATCAAGCGCGGCAAAGCGACCCTCACGTGGGCCGGTTCAGTTGACCGGATGGCGCGGCTTGCGCTTCGGCGGCTTCGGCGCAAACGGCGGGGGCAGCGGCAAGGCGGGCACGCCCTCTTCCTTCAGCGCCTCGCGTTCCTCCGGTGTCGTCTCGCCCCAGATCGGGCGGTCATCAGCCTCGCCGTAATACATGGCGCGGGCCTCCTCGGCGAAATCCCCGCCGACATAGTCGAAATTCTCGGAGACGTGATCACGCGCCTTTGCCGCAAACTCCGCCATCCGCTTCTCCCGATCCGGCGCCGCCACTTTGCCCTTGGTGGTCTTCACCGCCGGCGCCATGATCTGCTTGGTCACCGCGCGGCTGTCACAGCCGGGACAGGCGACCAGCCGGCGTTCCGCCTGCCCGTCATAGGCCTCCGACGAGGCAAACCAGGCCTCAAAGCCGTGGTCGCAGTCGTGGCAGATGAGCGCGTAGCGGATCATCGCCGCCGCCTCAGGCGCCGGCCAGCAGCGGGTCGAGCTTGCCGGCCCGGTCCATCGCCATCATGTCGTCGCACCCGCCGATATGCGTCTCGCCCACGAAAATCTGCGGAAACGTCTGACCGCCGCCCGAACGCTGGACCATTTCTTCCCGCAGGCGAGCATCCATTCCGGCATCAATCTCGTTGATTTCAGCGCCCTTTCCCTTCAGCAGCGCCACCGCCCGCGAACAATAAGGGCAGAACATCCGCGTATAGATCGTGACCTTGGCCATCCGGCATTCCTCTCGAAGCGGGCAGAGGCATTCTGCCGGCACGAGTTTATTATATGGTTACGTCTGTTTCCCGGACAACGCGCGCCAGCACAAGCACGTCAACCTGCCGCGCGCCCGCCTGTTTCAGGGCCCGCGTGCATGCCGCGAGCGTCGCCCCGGTGGTCAGCACATCATCGATCAGCAGCACCCGCTCGCCCGTGATCGCCGCCAGCCGGCTCTTTCGCACCCTGAACGCGCC
>JBGTKE010000262.1:0-4779 GCA_041744775.1 Hyphomonas sp.
ATTCTTGTCATGGGCCTCCGCCACATTCGCATGATGCCAGCGGTGGAACTGCGGCGAGACGAGCACGTCGCGGAAGACGCCGTGGTCCCAGTCGAGCTTCGAATGGACATAGTACTGGTGCAGGCCCTTGATCAGCGCGAGCCCGGCAATCTCCTCGAGACGGAAGCCCATCCAGGAGGAGGTGAACACCAGGCAGGCCGCAATCACGAACTGCTCCGTGAAATGCCCGCGCGACCAGGAGAGAAAGTGTAGTTCCGGATCGGAATGGTGCACGGCATGCGAGGGCCAGAGCACGCCCGTGTGCAGCAACCGGTGCACCCAGTAGAGGCTGAAATCATAGACGACGAGCGCGGCAAACCCCTTCACCGCCAGCGGCACACTGTCCCACGCCGCCGCGCCCAGCACCGGCAGGCCAAGCCAAGCATACAGGGCGACCAGCGGCGCGATCAGTACGAGATACATGGCGCCGTTCAGACTGGAGACCTGCAGGATCAGGAAATTGGTAAGCGCGCTCTGGCGCAGGGATTTGGGCCAGCGCAGCGCCGCGCGTCCGCGCGACAGGAAAGCCAGCAGCGTGAAGACGACGGTCAGGCCCGCCAGAACGGCGACTTGCCAGGCCAAACCCGCCAGAAAGTCCTGCATCACATCACCCGGTGGCTTGTTTTGACGAGCCTTAGGGATGTGAGCCTAGCAAGCGGGCCTTAAGAATTCCTGATCTGGCAGACCGCACGGCCCTTACTGGGCGCCCTGTCAGTCCCCGCAGACATCTGAGAAGGGATTTCAGGGCGTTCCTGTCCAGGTCCTGCACAGACGCCGCCTGTGAGCCCACCTATGCAAATGTGCGTGGGCCCCTTGAGCCGCGCTCAGGCTTCACCATATCGACGACCGAACAGGTGAGTGGATTGAACCTCCGTCCTCGCCGCTCAAAACAGTAACTTGGAAGAGCCATTGGCGGCCGGGGCTGCTGAGCAGACCGAACCCAAACCCCGCCCAGGGCAGCTAACGAAGAGAGAGACAGTATGAGCAAGATCATCGGCATCGACCTCGGCACCACGAACTCGTGCGTCGCCGTGATGGAAGGCGGCGAAGCAAAAGTCATCGAAAACTCCGAGGGCAATCGCACCACCCCCTCGGTCGTGGCGTTTACCGAAGCGGGCGAACGGCTGATCGGCCAACCCGCCCGCCGCCAGGGCGTCACCAACCCGGACTTCACTTTCTACGCCATCAAGCGCCTGATCGGCCGGACCTTCGACGACCCGACGGCCCAGAAGGACAAGGCCATGAGCCCCTTCGGCATCGTCAAGGCGCCCAACGGCGACGCCTGGGTCAAGGGCCGCGACAAGGATTACTCCCCGCAGGAAGTCTCCGCTTTCATCCTCACCAAGATGAAGGAAACCGCCGAGGCCTACCTCGGCGCGAAAGTGACGCAGGCCGTGATCACCGTCCCCGCCTACTTCAACGACGCCCAGCGCCAGGCGACGAAAGACGCCGGCCGGATCGCCGGCCTCGACGTGCTGCGCATCATCAACGAGCCGACGGCAGCCGCCCTCGCCTACGGCCTCGACAAGTCCGGCAACAAGACCATCGCGGTTTATGACCTCGGCGGCGGTACATTCGACGTCTCGCTACTCGAGATCGGCGACGGCGTGTTCGAAGTGCTCTCCACCAACGGCGATACTTTCCTCGGCGGTGAAGACTTCGACCTTCGCATCGTCGATTTCCTCGCGGCCGAGTTCAAGAAGGAACAGGGCATCGATCTGAAGGCCGACAAGCTCGCCCTCCAGCGCCTCAAGGAAGAAGCCGAGAAAGCCAAGAAAGAGCTGTCCTCGACCTCGCAATACGAAGTGAACCTGCCCTTCATCACCGCCGACGCCACCGGCCCGAAACACCTCAACATCAAGCTGACGCGCGCCAAGTTCGAAAGCCTCGTTCAGGATCTTGTCGACCGCACCATCGAGCCCTGCCGCAAGGCCCTCAAGGACGCCGGCAAAACCGCAGCAGACATTGACGAAGTCGTTCTCGTCGGCGGCATGACGCGCATGCCCGCCGTGCAGGAAGCGGTGAAGAAATTCTTCGGCAAGGAACCCCACAAGGGCGTCAACCCGGACGAAGTCGTCGCCATCGGCGCCGCGATCCAGGGCGGCGTTCTGCAGGGGGACGTGAAGGACGTGGTCCTCCTCGACGTTACCCCGCTCTCGCTCGGCATCGAAACGCTGGGCGGCATCTTCACCCGCCTGATTGAGCGCAACACGACCATCCCGACGAAGAAATCCCAGGTCTTTTCGACGGCCGAGGACAACCAGCCCGCGGTGACGATCAAGGTCTTCCAGGGCGAACGCGAGATGGCAGGCGACAACAAGATGCTCGGCCAGTTCAACCTCGAAGGCTTGCCGCCCGCCCCGCGCGGCCTGCCGCAGATCGAAGTGACGTTCGACATCGACGCCAACGGCATCGTCTCGGTCTCGGCCAAGGACAAGGCGACCGGCAAGGAACAGCAGATCACCATCCAGGCAGATGGCGGTCTCTCCGAAGCCGACATCAAGAAGATGATGGCCGAAGCCGAAGCCAATGCCGGCGCCGACAAGGCCCGCCGCGAACTGGTCGAGGCCAAGAACCATGCCGAGGCCCTCGTTCACCAGACCGAGAAACAGCTCGCCGAGCACGAATCGAAAGTTTCGGCCGAAGTGAAAGCCGAGATCGAGACGGCGATCGCAAACCTCAAGACGGCCGCCGCCGGTGACAACGCCGCCGACATCCAGGCCAAGCACCAGACGCTGATGAGCGCCGCAATGAAACTCGGCGAGGCGATCTACGCCGCCGCCGGCACCGCCGCAGCAGAAGCCGACGGCGCCAAGGATGACGGCGTGGTCGATGCCGACTTCGAAGAAGTCGACGACGCCAAAAGCGCTTAAGCTCTCTGTCCCTTAATGCCCCTTCTCCCATGGGGAGAAGGGGTTGGGGATGAGGGGCTTGCTCTCCCTAGAGACTCAACACCTCGGCCACCGCCGCCAAAAGATGATCATCACTCATCGCAGTATCAGTATCGAGCCGCAGCACGCTCCATCCCAGTGATTCAATGACCGCCTGTCGCTCAGCGTCCCGCAATCGAACGTCTTCAAGTGCATGAACGTCGCCATCAATCTCGATGACGAGCCGCGCCTTGGGAATCGCAAAGTCCACAGTATACGGCCCAACCGGATGCTGCCCCCGAACCGGGTATCCATACTCACGCAAGCCCCGAAGAACGGACCATGCCGCCTGCTCGGGCGTGTTTGCAGATTGCCGTAACTGCCGTGCGCGTCGGATGTGAGGAGGAGACGGATCGGTCATTGATACCTCCAGCGCTGCCCTTCCGGGCTAAGCCCCTCACCCCCACCCCCTCTCCCTTCGGGAGAGGGGGCTTCAGGCCTAAATCAAAACCACAACCTTCCCTGTCGCTTTCCGATCCATCAGTTCACGGATGGCTTCGCCGCCACGCGCGAGCGGGTAGGAATTGGAGATGTGCGGACGGATCTTGCCCGCCTTGTAAAGCTCGAACAGTTCCTTGACGTTCTGCGCATGCGCCTTCGGATCGCGCGCCACCGCCGCGCCCCAGAACACGCCGCGCACATCGCAGCTTTTCAGCAGAGTCAGGTTCAGCGGCAGTTTCGGTATGCCGGCCGGGAAGCCGATCACGAGGAAACGCCCCTCCCAGTTCAGCGCGCGCACCGCCGGCTCGGCATAGTTCCCGCCCACGCCGTCATACACGATGTCGACGCCGCCGCCGGACACCGCCTTGATGTCGTCGGCGAATTTCTTTTGCCCGTCGCGGTCGAGTTCCGTCGCATAGACGAGCCCCTTATCGGCGCCCTTCGAGAGGCAGAAATCCACCTTCTCCTGCGTCGAGGCCGCCGCGATCACTTCAAGGCCCATCGCCTTGCCCAGCTCCACCGCCGCGATGCCGACCCCGCCCGCCGCGCCCAGCACCAGCAGCTTCTCGCCCGGCTTCGGGTCCGCCCGGTCCTTCAGCGCGTAATAGGACGTGCCATAGGTCATCATGAACGCGGCCGCTTCGTCGAACGGCATGTTTTCCGGAATCGGTATCACACCGTGCGCAGCCGCCAGGGCATACTCCGCCATGCCGCCACTGCCGACCGAGGCGAGCACCCTGTCGCCCGGCTTCACATGCGACACGCCCTCGCCCAGCGCCGAAACGAAGCCGGCCACTTCCCCGCCCGGCGAGAACGGGCGCGGCGGCTTGAACTGGTAAAGGTCCTGGATCATCAGCGAATCGGGGAAGTTCACCCCGCAGGCCTTCACCTCGATCAACGCCTGGCCCTTGCCCGGCGTCGGAACGGCGACATCCTCGAGCACGAGGGTCTCAGGCCCCCCAACGGTTTTCGACAGCACGGCTTTCATGCGCCACTCCCTTCACAGCTTGTTGTTTCGACCAGCCGACGGTAGCCATGCGGCAAGCCCCCGCCAAGCCTGACGCAGGGGGAAAGAGGCAAACGAGATGGCGAAAACCTTGCCAAAAATCTGGGCCCTTGCCCTTCACGGCGGCGCCGGACCGATCTTCGGGCGCGACTATACCCCGGAAGAGGCACACATTCGCAGCCTCCTGAAAGACGGCGCCGCGCGCCTTGTAGCAGGCGAGGCCGCGCTCGACGTGGTCGAAGCGATGGTGATCAAAATGGAAGCCTCGGGCCTCTATGTCGCCGGCAAAGGCGCAAGCCCGAACACCGCTGGCGCCTGGGAACTTGACGCCGCCATCATGGACGGGCGCACGCGGCGCGCCGG
>JBGTKE010000263.1:0-2552 GCA_041744775.1 Hyphomonas sp.
GACCGGCGGCGGCGTCGTGCGGCTCAACGAGGCGGGCACCAACCTTCCGGAGATCCGCCGCATCGGCAACCAGCGCACCGCTGCCGGAAACGGCTGGATCGGCCTGCGCGAACGCGACGCCTATGCCGTGCGCTCGTCCACCAGCCAGCCGCTCTTGCCGGGCATCCTCGCGGCGGCGGCACTGATCCTGATGCTGCTGCTCGCCTGGCGGCGCGAAGGGCGCTGACAATCGCGCGTCCTTTTTGGCTCGACGCGCGCGGCAAAATCCGTATGTTTCTGCGCAACTGAAACGGGGGACACGCCATGAAAATCAGAATGCTTGCAGTTGCCTTTGCCCTTGCCGCCACCTTTGCAGCGCCCGGCGCACTGGCGATGGAGGAAGCCGCCTTCAAGAAAGAGATCTGGCCGCCAGCCCCTTCCAATCCGCATCAGGTGAATGCGCGCCTGCAGCAACTCATCGACAGCGGCGAGCTCACGGAAGATCAGCATGTCCGCGCGCTTTATCAGATCGCGGTGAACTTCGGCACCGTCGCGCATGACCGGACCAAGGCGGTGGAAACCTATGAAGCATTTCTCCAGCAATTCCCGGAGCATGACCTTGCCGAGAAGGCGGTGGACAATCGCGACTATGCCAACACGCAGCTTGGGTACATCCGCGCGCGCCTCAAGAAAGGACCAATCGAGGCGGCTGACCTGATGGCTAATGGTCAGTGGGCAGATGTCGCCGGCCATCTTGGAAAGCCGGGCTTTGTCATCTTTGAGACCGACGTGCGCGGCCTCTACTATGCCGGATGGTTCTGCGAACCGGGCATGATCGGGATCGGATCAACCAACACCGATCAGAAGGCGGTTGGTCCGTGTGCGGAGAAGCAGGACCCGATCAATATTCCGGCGCTCAGAATCCTGAACTAGGCGCCGGGACCGCTTTCCGGGTTCGCCGGCTGACGAGCCAGATCAGGATCAGCGGCGGAATCGCGGCGAAGGGTGTGACCGAGAACCAGGTCGCAAATCCGCCCATGGACGAGCCGCTTTGGGCCTGCAGGGCCTCCACCGCCATCCCCGCGAAACCGCCGAGAAAACCTGCGACCAGCGTCATCAAGGATGAGAGCAGGGCAAACTGCGCTGCCGTCGCAATGGGGTTCGTCAACCGGCTCGCCCAGGCGACCATCGCGGCCGTCGCCATGCCGCCGCTGAAGCCTTCGAACATCGAGGCCGCGATCCAGACCAGCTTGTCCCCACCCGAGAGCGCGAGGAAGGCGAAGCCGACATTCGACACGCCCGCAAGGATCACGGCAATTGCCATCGCAGGCAATGTCCCGAAGCGCAGACCGATCAGGCCCGCGACAATCACACCCACCAATGTCGCGGGAAAACCGAACACCGTGCGCGTCGCCGCAATCTGCGGTCCGGTGAAACCGAGATCGATATAGAGCGGGCCGATCATCGCCGAGATCAGCCCGTCGGGTACAAAGAAGAGGGCGACCAGCGGCAGGAAGATGAAATTGTTGCGGCCATGGTCCTGCCAGAAGACCTTCAGGGGACGCAACAAGGCCGCCAGCACGCTGCCGATCCCGGTGGCGGGCGAGAAGTCGCGCGGCTTGTCCGGCTCGCGCGCGATCAGCAGGCCGGCAAGGCCTGCAATGCCGCCCACGGCCGCCGCCGCATAAGCCATGTTCCAGCCAATGGCGGCCGACATCGCGAGGATCGGGACGTTGCCGAGGAAATAACCCGACCGCAGGCCGAAGATATAGGCCGAGGCCATCAGGTCCTGCTCTGCATCTTCCGCGCTCTCGATCCGCCAGGCATCCACCGCGATATCCTGCGTGGCGGCGGCAAAGGAGGTGAGCATGGCGAAGCCGGCAAACGCCGCAAGGCCGCCGGAGGGGCCGGTCGCCGCCATGCCGAGAATGCCGATGGTGACGAAGATCTGCCCAAGGAGCATCCAGGATCGGCGATGGCCGAGGCGATTGCCGATCCAGGGCAGGCGGATCCAGTCCACGAAAGGCGCCCAGAGGAATTTCGTGGAAACGAAGATGCCGACCCAGCTCATGAAGCCGATGGCGCTGAGCGCGACACCTTCGGAGCGAAGCCAGAAGCCGAGTGTCACGCCGACAAGTACAGGCGGCATGCCGGTCGCAATCCCGAAGATCACTGCCAGAGCGACCTTGGGCTGTTTCAGCGACACCAGGACCTGCCGCATGGTCGCGCGCGGGCGCTCCGGCTCGTCCTGGCCGGTGACGATATCGGCCATGCTTCCTCCCGTGGCGCAGGCCGACCCGCCTCCCCTCTTGGCGGGGGAGCTGTGACCGGGAGGGCTGCAAACCGGGAGATCGTGCCAGCCGTTTTCGGGATCGGCAAGTCAAAGGTCAGGGCGCGGTGACGAGACCGTCAAGCTCAGAGGCGTCCCCGGCAAGGTCGCGCACCATGACGCGGGCCGGGTCCTGCGGGCCGGGAAAGGTGAGGCGGTGTTTCGGGGCGACGCTGAAGCCCGCCTTGCCGAACAGGCTGTGCGCGCCGATCAGGATGGCGGCGGGCCAGCCGGCGGCCTTGCC
>JBGTKE010000264.1:0-6866 GCA_041744775.1 Hyphomonas sp.
GCGGCCTCTGGCGGTGCCTCCTGCGCGAGGGCGACGCCGGGCCAGAAGCCAAGGCAGGCCGCGGCGAGCAGGGCGCGCAGGGTATCCGGCAGGGATCGGGTGGTCGGCCGCATCAAAGGTCTCCTCGACTCCGGATAGAGAGCAGGAAGCGTGCTGAATGTGAATGGTGGTTCGGGTGAGACTTGAACTCTCGACCTCGCGATTATGAGTCGTCATCAAGCGGAACAAATAGAAAGAAAAAACAATAAAAGCAAAGAGTTGAAGATCTTCTGCGATCGCAAAATGTCTCAAAACAAGAGAGGAAATCACCGTTTGCGTGTTAGCTGCGTGTTAGAATTCGAACGCTCGAAGATCAATCGTGCGTTCGGGAACGTAATTGCGCAAGCCAAACTACCGCAGACAGTCTAAGTGGCACGTCGGAATTGGCTCTTCATACTGTTCCGGCCCTTTGCAGGTCCCGAAGGGAAAGATCGCGAGCGTCGAGTTCTCTTGCTTGGACCCAATCGGACTTCATGTTGCGAGGGGATTTCCCCAGGGCTTGAGACGATTGCGACTTCTGTTTTCTTCAGCAAAAGATATATCCTTTGCGACGAGGCGTTATGGCGACACTGTTTGACAAACTCTGGGATATGCACCGGGTCGCGGACGCCGGCGACGGCTATGATCTTCTGGCCGTGGACCGCTTGCTTCTGCATGAACGTACCGGAGGCGTTGCGCTTAAATCCCTGCGCGAACAGGAGCTGCCTGTTGTACATGCCGCACGCTGTTTTACCTTCATGGATCATATCGTGTCCTTCCGTACAGGCCGGGGGCGTAATGAGGCAAGGTCTCCGGGGGGTGAAACCTTTATCCTGGAGACGCGGCGGCTGTCCGCGGACGCTGGCATCCATATACTCGACACCGACAGTCCGGAGCAGGGGATTGTCCACGTCTCAGGGCCGGAACTCGGGATCGTCCTGCCGGGTTTGACAGTGATGTGTCCGGACAGTCATACTTGCAGCCTCGGCGCGCTCGGCGCGCTCGCCTGGGGAATCGGATCAAGCGAGGCCGAGCATATTCTGGCAACCGGCACGATACGGGCGAGAAAGCCGCGACAGATGAGGATCCGGGTGAGGGGCGAACTGCGCACCGGTGTCACCGCCAAGGACCTCGCCCTGTTCCTGATTGCCAGCCACGGCGCACAGGGCGGGAACCGATGGGCGATCGAATTCTGCGGCAGCGCCGTCGACGCCCTCTCCGTGGAGGGACGGCTGACCCTTTGCAACATGGCGGTCGAATTTGCGGCCTACACCGCGCTCATCGCGCCGGATGAACGCACGCTCGACTTTGTCCGTGGTCGGCAGCTGTCGCCGGCCGGTGAGGGCCTTGTGGAAGCAGAAACCCATTGGCGCACTCTGGCCACCGACGCAGGCGCCGTCTTCGACAGGGAAATCACACTCGATGCCGGCATTGTCACGCCGCAGGTGAGCTGGGGGACAAGCCCCGAAGAAACAATTGCGCTGGATGCCTGCGTTCCCGAGGGGTCGAACGTCCGTGCCCTGAGCTATATGGGCCTTGCCTCTGGACAGCGCCTCGAGGGCCTGCCCATTCAAGGCGCCTTCATCGGGTCGTGCACGAATGGCCGCCTCACCGACCTCAAGATGGCGGCAGACCAGTTGCGCGGGAAAAAGCTCGCCGCCGGGGTCCGGGGTGTCTGCGTTCCCGGCTCGCAGAGTGTCAAACGCGAAGCCGAAAGACTTTTCCTCGACCGGGTCTTCATTGAGGCCGGATTCGAGTGGGGCGAGCCGGGCTGCGCGATGTGCTTTTATGCCGGCGGCGAAACATTCCCTCCAGGTGCCCGTGTCATGTCTTCGACCAACCGGAATTTCGAAGGTCGTCAGGGTCCCGGCGTACGCACCCATCTCAGCAGTCCCGCCGTCGTTGCCGCCTCGGCTGTGGCAGGATGCATCGCCATGCCGGAGCACGTCGAAGCTGGCGGAGAGACTGCGTGATGGCCGATCCGCTCGTGACCCATTCCGGACTTGCCGGCGCGCTGATGATCGACAATGTCGATACCGACCAGATTATCCCGTCGCGCGAAATGCGTGCGGTCAGCCGGGAAGGGCTGGCAGACGGCCTGTTTGCAGGATGGCGTTACGAAAGTCCCGACAGCCGGACCCTGCGCGCCGACTTCGTGCTGAACCGGCACCCACCCGCCTCCATACTTATCAGTGGCCACAACTTCGGCTGCGGCTCCTCGCGCGAGCACGCGGTGTGGGCGCTCGCCGAGTTCGGTATCCGGGTGATCATCGCCAAATCCTTTGGGGAGATTTTCCACGGAAATTGTTACCGCAACGGTGTCCTGCCGGTCACGTTGCCAGCGGAGGATGTCGACCGGCTGGCATCTTCCTGCGACGGGCAGGTTATGGATGTAGATGTACGTGCACAGACGGTAAGCGCGCGCGCCCTTCCGGGCTGGACCGGTGCCTTCGCGATCGGCGCCTATTCGAAGAGACTGATCTCGGAAGGGCTGGATCCGATCCGGCTGACGCTCAAGGAGGCCGGCGCGATTGCGGGATTTCTTGAGCGCGACCGGATTGATCGGCCCTGGGTCTACCCTTAGGAGCTCCCGGCGGAGGCCACACTGAGCGCAGGCGCCGCCGCTTCGACGATTCCGGCGCCGATCAGGCGCTGTATCTCGTCTTCTGAGAGGCCTAGCCCGGAAAGGATCTGGCGCGACTGGGCGCCGATCCGGGGGGGATCGAGAAAGAGGCCCGGGCGCACGCCGTCGATTGCGAGCGGCATGGCGGGAAGGGAAATTTCCTCGCCGCCGGGCAAGGTCATCTCCAGCAATCCACCGCCCGCGTTCAGGTGCGGATCATCGAACATGTCCTCGGGTCGCTGGATGGGGGCAAAGGGCAGGCCCGTCCGCTCGAGCCGCGCCATCAGATCCTGTTTCGAGAAGGCAGCGAAGAGTTCGCGCAGGCGCGGAATGATCTCGCTGCGGCGCGCAACCCGCGCATTGTTCGTCGCGAGCGAGGCATCGCTCGCCCAGTCCTGCAATCCGAAATCCCGGCAGAAGGTGGCCCATTGATTGTCGGAGACAACGCCGATGAAGACTTTCTCGTCGCCGAGCACATCGAAGACATCATACACCGCCCAGGCCGAAATACGCGCCGGCATCGGCGCGGCCGGCGCGCCGGTGACGGCGTATTGCGCCATATGCTGGCCGACGAGGAAGACCGTGGTCTCGAACAGCGAGGCGCTGATATGGCGTCCCCGGCCCGTGACGTGGCGGTCCTGCAGCGCGGCCAGGATGCCGATGGCTCCGAACATGCCCCCCGTGACATCGATGACGGAGGCGCCCGCCCTCAGCGGGCGTCCCGGCGGCCCGGTCATGTAGGCAAGTCCGCCCATCATCTGCGCGACTTCGTCCAGCGCGGTGCGGTGGGAATAAGGGCCGTCAAGGAAGCCCTTCTCAGAACAGTAGATCAGGCGGTGATTGCGCGCCGAGAGGTCTGCATATCCGAACCCCATGGCGTCGAGCCCGCCGGGCCGGAAGTTTTCGATGAAGACATCTGCCTCGTCGATCAGGCGTAGCGCGATGTCCTTGCCGCGAGCGGACTTCAGGTCGACCGCGAGACTCTGCTTGTTGCGATTGTACATCGGGAAATAGCCCGCGCCCGAGCCGCTGAGCTGGCGGGTCTTGTCTCCGCCGATGGGTTCGACCTTGACGACCTCCGCGCCGAGATCAGCCAGGACAAGACCGGCCGCCGGTCCCATCACCATGTGCGTGAACTCCACCACCTTTAGGCCGGCCAGCAACCCGGTTCCCGAAGTCATTCCCTGATTTCCTTGTCCAACGCGTTCAAAGGGGCTTTGAATCAACTGACAATGTCAATAGATATATCATTTGAAGCTGCCGTCACTCCCCGACAACGACAAGGAACGTGTGAATCATGACGCAGCAAAAGGTCCTGATCAGCGAAGTCGGGCCGCGCGATGGCTTGCAGAATTGCAAGTCCTCGATGCCCACTGAGGTCAAGAAGCGCTGGATCGCGGCGCTGGCAGCGACAGGTATCCGGGAGATCGAAGTCGGCTCCTTCGTCTCGCAGAAACTCCTGCCCCAGATGCAGGACACCGGCGAAATCACGCGTTTTGCCAAGACGCTCCCAGGACTGACGGTTGCCGTTCTCGTTCCAAATCTCCAGGGCGCCGAGGCGGCCATCGAGGCCGGCGCGGACAAGATCACCCTGCCGCTCTCGGTTAGCGAAACTCACTCGCTGCGCAACATCCGGCGCACGCATGAACAGGTGATTGCAGAGGCGCGGGAGATTGCAGCTCTGTTGCGCTCGCTGCCGGCCGCGCGCCGCCCCCATTTTGAAGGCTCGCTGTCTACCGCTTTCGGATGCACGCTGGAGGGACCGATCCCGGAGGCGACGATCCTGCGGTGCGCCGGGCAGCTCATGGAATCGGGCTGCGACGAGGTGGGCCTGTCGGATACGACCGGCTACGCCAATCCCGCCGCCGTCCGCCATCTGATCCGCGCCGTGCGCCGCGTTGTGGGCGAGACTAACCTCTCCGGGGTCCATCTCCACAACACCCGCGGCCTGGGCCTTGCCAATGCACTCGCGGCTTTCGATGAGGGCATAACAACCTTTGACAGCTCGCTCGGCGGCCTGGGCGGCTGCCCCACCGCGCCGGGCGCAAGCGGCAACATCGTCACCGAAGATCTCGTTTTCCTGTTCGAATCGATGGGCATTATCACCGGCATCGACCTTCCCGCACTGATGGCGACGCGGCAGATCGTGTCGGACGCCATGCCGCTGGAAGATCTCTACGGCTTCACGCCGAAAGCCGGCCTGCCGCTCGGCTTCCATCCCGCCCGCGCCGCAGACTGAGCGAGCCTGCCCAGCATGAACAATCTCCCGGCTCTCGTCACCCTTTTTGCCTATGCGTGTATCCTCTTTGCCATAGGAACCTGGGCCTCGCGCCTCACCCGCTCCGAGGAAGGCTTCCTGCTTGGAAGCCGCAATCTCGGTCCCTGGGTTGCGGGCCTCGCCTATTCGGCCTCCAGTTCGAGTGCCTGGGTGCTCCTCGGCTTTTCGGGATTTGTCTACGTCGCCGGCCCCTCGGCGCTCTGGATGGTTCCGGGGATTCTGATCGGTTATGTCGTTGTCTGGCTCTGGGCCGGTCCGGTCCTTCAGTCGGCCAGCCGCGAGAAGGGCCACCTCACACTGACGGACTTCCTGTGCGAGACCGCCGGTCCGCGTACACGGCGTGCCATCCAGATCTCAGCCTCCGCCATGATCGCTTTCGCCTTTTCGTATTATGTCGCCTCGCAGTTCCAGGGCGCAGGCCTCGCCTTCGACGGCCTCTTTGGCACCGGCATCACACCGGGTATACTCATCGGCGCCGCAATCATCGTTGCCTATACCTTTCTCGGCGGGTTTGTTGCCGTCTCTCTGGTCGATACGTTCCAGGGAATCCTCATGGCGATGGTTGCCGTCGTTCTGCCCGCCGCCGCCTTCATGGCCGCGGGCGGTGTTGAGGGGATTTCCCAGGCGGTGTCGGCGTCGCCGGACGCCTACCGCGATACGTTCGGCGGGCGCGCCGACCTGATGGCCGGCGGATTCGTACTCGGTCTCTTTGCCACCGGCTTTGGCGCGCTCGGCCAGCCGCACCTGATTTCCTGGATCATGGCCGCCAGAGACCGAAAGGCGCGTATCACGGGCGCGGGCATTGCCATCAGCTGGGGGTTCGCCGTGTATTCCGGCATGGCCATACTCGGACTGTCGGGGCGGGCAATATTCGGCGCCGACGCGCCGGCTGAAGGCGTGTTCCTGAAGCTTGCCGAAGAACTGCTACCCGCTGTCCTTGCCGGTATCGTGACGGCGGCCATTCTCTCCGCCATCATGTCGACGGTGGACAGCCAGTTACTAGTCGCAGGCGCGGCCGTCAGTCATGACCTCGGTCTCGGAAAGCTGCTGGGCGGGCGTCATGTGCTCGCCTCCCGGCTGGCCATCCTACTGGTCTGCAGCGCGGGCGTCGCCATTACCCTGTTACTGCCCGCCTCGATTTTCGAACGCACCCTGTTTGCGTGGACCGCGCTCGGCGCAAGTTTCGGCCCGGTTGTCGTGCTCAGGGCTCTTGGCGTGAACGTGCTCGGCACCGGCGTGCTCGCATCAATCATCACCGGGTTCGCAGCCTCCCTCGCATACGAATTCTGGCTGCCTTCCGGACCGGGGGATGTCTGGGCGCGCACCCTGCCATGGCTCTTCGCCTTTGCCGCGCTGGGCCTGGGGCATCGTGCGGAAAAGCAGGCTCATGGTGATCGAAGAGTCCTTGGCGAAGCGCATTAACCGTGCCACACTTCAAATGATATATCATTTGGAGGGAACAAGAATGAAGCTTCCACGTTTCGGCGCGATTGCCGCCATGGCCTTTATGATCAGCGGATGCGCCTCGACAGGCGAAGCGCAAGGGGCGCGGCTCGATCCGTCCAGCGCGGCCGATTCGCTGACCATCGGACGCAAGGTCCAGTGTTCGACGGTCGACAATGAACCGGTCGTCTACTGGTGGCACGGTGTGGCCTATTCGCGCCGCCAGGGCGAGAAGGACGTCCACCTGTTCGACGTCGAAGGCATGAATATCCGCGCCTGCTCGTCGATCACGGATGACAAGGGCAACAAGGGCTACCATCTCGTCTCGCGGGAAATCCTGCTCTATCTCGACAAGGATACAAGGGAAGTCCTCAAGACCTGGGACAATCCCTGGACGGGAGAGACGGTGGATGTCCTCCACGTTGCCAACGATCCGGTGAACTTCAAATCCTACGAAGTCGGACGCGACGGTAATCCCGCGCTCTGGGGCGGGGAGATCAAGGG
>JBGTKE010000265.1:0-8268 GCA_041744775.1 Hyphomonas sp.
GGAAGATCCAGATCGGCATTGCCGATCCCGGCGGCGCGGCGCTCTATTCCTACTATACGACCGGCGAGCTGAAAGCCGAGGGCACCTCGATCACCGAAGGCATCGGACAGGGACGCATCACGGCGAACCTCGAAGGCATCGAAGTCGACAAGGCCTACCGGATCAATGATGACGAAGCGCTGACCGTTCTCTTCAAGCTGGTCGAAGAAGAAGGCCTCTGCCTCGGCGGCTCGGCGGGCGTCAACGTCGCCGGTGCCATCCGCCTCGCCAAGGACCTTGGTCCCGGCCACACGGTCGTGACGATCCTGTGCGACTCCGGCAACCGGTACCAATCCAAGCTCTATAATCCTGAGTTCCTGCGCGGAAAAGGATTGCCCGTGCCGGCCTGGATGGAGAAATAGAGACATGGAAACCGCCGACCCGCTCGTCAGCGCCGAATGGCTGCTCGCCAATATCGAAGCTCCCGATGTGCGCATCGTGGACGCCACCTGGTTTGCGCCCTTCACGAACCCGCCCGAGACCGGCCGCCAGGCCTGGATGCGCGGCCACCTGCCGAAGGCGGTGCATTTCGACATCGACGAAATCGCCGACACCACCTCGCCCCTGCCGCACATGCTGCCCGATGCGGTGAAGTTCTCGTCCCGCGTGCGCAAGCTCGGCCTCGGCGACGGCAACCGCATCATCCGCTACGACCAGACCAATTTCTTCGCCGCCGCGCGCGCCTGGTGGATGTTCCGCGTGATGGGCCACCAGGACGTGCAGGTGCTTGATGGCGGACTGAACGCCTGGGTCGCCGAGGACGGCGCGCTGGACGACATGCCGCCGATCACCGGCGAGCGCCATTTCACCGCGCGTGTGCGCAGCGATCTGGTGATCGACGCCAAGAGCCTCGAAAACCTCATCGCCGCCGCCCGCACGACAATCATTGACGCGCGCCCGGATGGCCGCTTCCTTGGCCGCGCGCCTGAACCGCGCGCCGGGCTGCCTTCCGGCCACATCCCCGGCAGCATCAACCTGCCCGGCAGCCAGCTGATCACCGAAGACGGCCGGATGAAACCGGCGGCGGACCTCAAGCCTCTGTTCAAGGACCCGCTCGCGCCCACCGTCACGACCTGTGGCTCAGGCGTGACCGCGGCCGTCACGGCGCTCGCGCTCGCCCGGCTAGGCAACTGGGATGTCGCCGTCTATGATGGCTCGTGGGCCGACTGGGCGTCTGATCCGTCGCGGCCCATCGCGAAAGCTCCCGCATGAAGAAGCACGAGGCCGCCCCCGAAACGCGCCTCATCCATACGCGCGCTGACCGTCTCGGCCGCGTCACCGTCAACCCGCCGGTCGAGCGTGCCTCGACTGTCCTCTTCCGCGACGAAGCCGGCCTTTACGGTGCGAAGCCCACCTATGGCCGCATGGGCCTGACGGTGCATCGCGAACTCGAAGCCGCGATGTGCGAGCTTGAGGGCGCAAGGCACGCCCGGCTCGCCGGAAACGGCCTGCAGGCCTGCGCGCTAGCCATCGCCAGCCTGGTGACATCCGGCGACCACCTCCTTTTCACCGACAGCGCCTACGGCCCGACCGCCCGCTATTGCGAGCGCCGCCTGAAAGCCATGGGCGTCGAGGCCGAACGGTTCGATCCGCGCATCGGCGGCGAAATTGCCTCGCTGTTTCGCCCGAACACCAAGGCCATTTTTCTCGAAGCGCCAGGCTCGCTGACCTTCGAAATCTGCGACACACCCGCGATTGTCGCCGCCGCCTCGGAACGGGGTATACGGACGATCCTGGACAACACCTGGGGCGCGGGTCTGTTGCACCAACCCCTCGCACTGGGCGTCGACATTTCCGTTCAGGCGCTGACCAAGTATGCCGTCGGTCATGCGGATGCCTTCGGCGGGGCGGTGATGACGCGCGATAGTGGCCTTACGGCCCGCATCGCTGCGGCGTCCGAAGACTGGGGCATAACGCTGGCGCCGGACGACGCCTATCTTGCGCTGCGCGGCCTGCGTAGCCTGCACACGCGCCTGAAGGCACACGAAGTGTCCGGGCTCGAGATGGCGCACTGGCTCGCCGGCCGCCCGGAAGTCGCCGACGTGCTCCACCCCGCGCTGCCCGGCAGCCCGGATCACACGCTTTGGCAACGCGACTTCACCGGCTCGAACGGGCTCTTCAGTATCATCCTGAACCCGGTCCCCGAAGGCGCGATGGAACGCTTCTTCAACGCCTTGTCGCTCTTCTCGCTCGGCTTCTCCTGGGGCGGCTTCGAAAGCCTGATCATCCCGTGCGACCAGCAGCTGGCGCGCATGAAGGGCAGCTGGACGGAAACCCGCGCCGGCCCGCTGTTGCGGCTTCATATCGGCCTGGAAGCGACGTGTGACCTGAAGGCCGATCTTGAATCCGGCTTCAAGGCATTGACCGTAGTCTGACGGTTATCGGCCTGGCGGCCCGAGGTGATCAAAGTTCTGGAAGATGAAAAAGTCCTCCACATCGGCGCCCACATGTGTCAGCGGCTCCGAGGGCGGCCAGAGATGTTCCGCCCGCTCGCGCGCCGCCACACATCGCCGGGACAGACTGGCCAGATGCACGAAATCATCGGCAGTCGGCAACGACTCCAGAATGCAGCTGTCGAAATACGGATACTCCGCCTCCGGACTGCAGCCGAAGGACGAGCGATCCGGCCGTGCGGCGGACATGACCATCCGGTTGGGCGCGGCGAGTGCGGGAAGGAAAACGCCTGAAAAACAGGCCGAGACGACGACGACCGTTGGCCGTTCCCCGCACCACTTCTGCACGAGTTCATTCAGCTGCGCCGGGCTCAGATAGCCTTCCCGGCCCATCACCATACCTTCCGGCATGCCATGCGAGGTGAAGTAGAGAAGGCATCCAGCCTGTGCGGCCTGGGTCTGCGTCTCGAAGGCCGCGAAGACCTCGCTTGAGGTCAGCGAGAAGCCTCCCAGTTCCCGGGGACGGAGGGACATGTTCGTGATGTTGGCAGAACTGAAGCCCGCCGCAGCGAACCCATCCGCCAGCGCGCGCCGGGCATTCTCGAAGGCCTCGATCGGGGTCCCGTCGCTGGCGCGCCAGTCGGCGGCCAGAATGCCCACGGCCCAGTCCTGAAAGCCGGCCTCGATCTCCGCCTTGCCGCCCTCGGCAAGCGACGGTCCGCCCGCGCAGGCAAACGCCAGAAGTGCCGATGAAAGCAGACGCTGCAACCGCATTCGGGTCTCCCAGGGAAGGCATTTCGTCTTGCATTTGAGCAGGGCCTCGGCGAATGCGCAAGATGCAGGCGCCGCTGGCGTTTCTACTGTGGATAAGTGTCCAACGAGGGCTCCCGCCGCCAGCAGTCGCAACCGCCGTCATACTGGTAAGCCTCGCCATAGTCGTTCACGCGGGTCGCAACGCCGTAGTTCCATCCGTGCACGAACTCGTAAGCCGGGTCTCCGTAGCGGTCTGCGTAGCCATCCCCGGTATCGTCGCAGACGGCATAGCCCTGTGCATTGACGCCGCATTCCCAAGCCGGCACCTGCGTCATGGTCACGGACATGTCATCCGCCGCCATCTGCAGGCCCATCGCGACCGCGTCCCAATCCGTGGAACTGCAACCTGCAAGCGCGAACGCACCCGCGCCCATGATCCAAAGACGCACCCGCGCACCGATCCTTATCATCATCCCCGTCCCGTCTCCCGATTCCCTCGAAGTTCAAATTTGCCAAGGACATGGCTGAACGCAAGCTGAACCGGGCATCAAGCCGGTTCGTCACTGACCTTCACCACCAGCTTGCCGAGGTTCTTGCCCTCGAAGAGGCGCGACAGGCTGGCCGGCGCCTTTTCAAAACCGTCCACGATATCGGTCTCGAACTTCAGCTTTCCTTCCATCAGCCACATTGCCATCTGCTGGATGCCTTCCGGGAAGCGCGGAAAATAGTCGATGACGATGAAGCCCTTCACCAGCGTCCGCCGCATCAGGAGGTTAGCGAAACTGTAGGGGCCCGGTACAGGCTCTGTGGCGTTATAGGTCGAGATCAGGCCGCACAGCGGCATGCGGGAAAAGTCGTTCAGCCGGGCCATCACTGCGTCCATGATCCGTCCACCGACATTCTCGAAATTGATGTCGATGCCTTTAGGGCAATGCCTGTCCAGCGCCGCGCCCACGTCTTCGGATTTGTAATCGATAGCCGCATCAAAACCGGCCACCTCGGTCAGCCAGCGGCATTTGTCCCTGCCGCCCGCGATGCCGACGACGCGGCAACCTTGTATCTTCGCAATCTGCCCGACCATCGAGCCGACCGCGCCCGCCGCCGCCGAGACGACCACGGTCTCGCCCGCCTTCGGCTTGGCAATGTCCATCAGCCCGAAATAGGCCGTCATGCCGGTCGCCCCCAGCGGGCCCATATAGGCCGTGAGCGGAACACCCGGCAGCTTCGGCAGTTTCGCCAACGCTCCGCCGGACAGCGTGTTGTAGACTGCCCAGCCGGCAAGGCCTGTGTTGACGATATCGCCCGGCGCCAGACCGTCAAACCGGCTCTCGGTCACCACGCTCAGACCGCCGCCGCGCATCGAATCACCAATCTGCACCGGCGGCAGGTAGGCATCCATGTCGCTCATCCAGATCCGGTTCGTCGGATCGAGCGAGAGGTAGATCGTCCTGGCGCGCACCTGCCCGTCCTCAAGCGGCTCCAGCGCGCTCTCGACCAGTTCAAGGTCGCCCTCGCGCAGGTCGCCCACTGGCCGCTTGCGCAGCACCCAGGTCAGGTTCTTTTCATTGGTCATGGCGTCATCCTTGGTTCATCGACTCCATTCGCATGAAGCAATTCTCGATGTTCGCGAGGATAACTGCATCTTCGAGCGTGTCGACAAAATCCAGATCGGGATACAGGCGCGACTGGGTATAGGCGTTGAGCGAGGTATTGTTTGCAGCGACCGCCAGAACCAACCAAGCCGCCGCCACGTCGTCTTGATACGCCTTTTCATCTGCCGGCAATGCCTCCCCAATCACATATCCGTTGTAGGCCACCACTGCTGCGCAAACTTCCGCTTCTTCCTTACTGCCCGGAACAGGCAACTTTCCTGATTGAAGCGCAGGTCCATCCAACGCGAAGGCTGCGGAGGAGCAAAGCCCTGAACCCGCAAACAAAGCTGCGACTACCAAGGATAATTTTCGTTTGCCGTGGAACATGATGATTTCCGCATGACGGGAGTTGCAAGCGACGCTAGCCGGATTTCCCTTCAGCGCAAGGCGCCGCGGCGGGATTGCCAGTAGGCATAGACGGTGAAGGCGAGACCGATGCCCATGATCACCAACGGCATGAATTCCATGCCTTCCATCTTCGGCGCGCCGGCATCCTTCCAGCCGACATAGAAACTCGCGAGCGAGGCGATGAACGCGGCTGCAAACAGGGTGACGGCCGTGCGGCTCCGCATCAGCAAGGCGAGGCTGCCGAGCAAGGCCCCGAACACGCCGACCGCCGAGATGCCGAACATCCACCAGGGCATGCTGTACCAGTAGGCCTGCATCTCCTGCGGAAACTGCGACATGTAAGCGGGGTTTCGCGTGGTCGTCATGATGTAGTCGAAACAGGCAAAACCGTTCCACAGGACGCCAAAGATGCCGACCGGCCAGATATGCCAGCCGGCTTTCGCGCCGATGGGCGCAGATTGTTCGGTCATGATGCTCTCTCCTGAAGCAACCAGCCTAAGCCGGTTTGCAACCGCTTCCAATGCCGCTTGTCACAGCGGCGGAGGCTTAGCGCAGGAGGCCGCTCTTGGCCTGGTCGAAGGCATATTTGAGGATGAGTAGCGACACGACGATGATGCACACGGCGAAGACACGGTCGGAGTCGTATTGGATGCCTGGCCGGGAATAGCTGAGCGCCATGGTGAAGATTGTCGCGGTAGCGGACAGCGCCAGCACACGCACCGCGAGCAACCGGCGCCTGAGCAGTAAGACCGATCCGATCAACGCCAAGAACACCGCGATGGCCCAGATGCAGAACACCAAAGGCGGCAGGGTCTCCCAGTTGACGCGCGCGCCTTCCGGCAGCCGGTCAATATATGGCGGGAACCGCGTGAGGGTCGCCAGGAAATCCAAGACGCCCAGCGCGTTCCAGATCACGGCGGCAGCGCCAATCAGGAACAGATGCCAAGGCGCCTTCTGCGCGGGCTTCTGCACCGGCGGAGCAAGGGACGTGGCTTCGGGGAAGACAAGATCTCGTTGCATGCGACATTTCTACCACACTTCTTTTCCCCGCAAAGGCGAATCCGACTTGCATGACGGCGCTTTAATCCACCGCCAGGTTGCGCTGCTCAGGGTGACGCGCCCCCAGGCACCGGCTAAACCCTCTCCAGCACAGAGGAATCGCCCATGGCCACGGCCCAAGTCACCGACAAGAGCCATCTCTATCTCATCGATGCGAGTGCCTACATCTTCCGTGCCTACCATGCCCTCCCGCCTCTGACCCGCCAGTCGGACGGTCTGCCGATCGGCGCCGTCGCCGGCTTCTGCAACATGCTTTACAAACTGCTGGAAGACCTGAAGGGGTCTGAACGCCCCACGCACTTTGCCTGCATCTTTGATGCGTCGGCCTACACGTTCCGCAATGAAATGTTCCCCGCCTACAAGGCCCAGCGGCCGCCGGCGCCCGAGGAACTTGTGCCGCAATTTCCGCTGGTACGCCGTGCGGCAGAGGCCTTTGCTGCGCACGCCATCGAGCTCGACGGCTTCGAGGCAGACGACCTGATCGCCACCTATGCCCGGCAAGCCGAAGCGAAAGGCGCGCGGGTGACCATCGTCTCGTCGGACAAGGATCTGATGCAACTCGTCTCCGACAAGGTGCTGATGCTCGACACGATGAAGAACAAATTGATGGGCCGCGAGGCCGTGTTCGAGAAATTTGGTGTCGGGCCGGAGCATGTCGTGGACGTCCAGTCGCTCGCCGGCGACAGCGTCGACAACATTCCCGGCGCGCCCGGCATCGGCGTGAAGACCGCGGCGCAGCTGATAACCGAGTTCGGCAGCGTCGAAGCGCTGCTGGAACGCGCCGGCGAGATCAAGCAGCCGAAGCGGCGCGAAACGCTGCAGAATTTCGCAGAACAGGTCCGGATTTCCAAACGGCTGGTGACGCTGAAGGACGACGTGCCGCTCCGCGTAACGCTCGAAGACCTGGCGGTGCAGGATCCAGAACCAAAGACGCTGCTCGCCTTCCTCGAAGAGATGGAGTTCCGCACCATCACCCGCCGCGTGCGCGAGCAGATGGAGAAGGACGGCGCGATCGAAGTCGCGCCGCCGGAAGCCGCCGCGATTGACCGCGCTGCCTACGTTTGCATTCGCGATCTGGCGACACTCGAGACCTGGGTCGCCCGCGCCATTGCGCAGGGGTGGGTGGCGGTGGATACCGAAACCGACGCGCTGGATTGCGTCGGTGGCGGATTGGTCGGCGTGTCGCTGGCGCTCGCGCCCGGCGAGGCGTGCTATATCCCTCTCGCGCACGTCGATCCCGACGTGGCCGCTGGCGGCGGCGACATGTTCGGCGCCGATCCGCCGCGCCAGATCAAGATGAAAGAGGCGCTCAAGGTGTTGAAGCCGATGCTGGAGGACGCCGCTGTCCTCAAGATCGGCCAGAACATCAAGTATGACCTCAGCGTCTTCGCGCGTCACGGCATCCGCGTAGCGCCGATTGACGATACGATGCTGATCTCGTTCGCGCTCAACGCCGGCATTCACAATCACGGCATGGACGAACTTTCCGAGCGCTATCTCGGCCACAGACCGATTGCGTTCAAGGAAGTCGCCGGCACAGGCAAGACGCAGAAGACCTTCGCGCAGGTCGCGCTCGACAAGGCAACCGAATACGCCGCCGAGGATGCTGACGTAACGCTGCGCCTCTGGCAAGTGCTCAAGCCCCGTCTGCGTACGGAGGAAGTGACTACCGTCTACGAGACGCTGGAACGTCCACTCGTGTCCGTGCTCGCGGCAATGGAGCAGGCCGGCGTCAAGGTTGACCGGCAGATGTTGTCGCGCCTGTCGGCGGATTTTTCGCAGCGCATGGCGGGCCTCGAAGCGCAGGCGCATGAGCAGGCCGGGCGCGCCTTCAACATCGGCTCACCCAAACAGCTTGGCGAAATCCTGTTCGACGAGATGAACCTGCCGGGCGGCAAGAAAACCAAGATGGGCGCCTGGGTGACTGACGGCGACGTGCTGGAAGGCCTCGCTGCAGAGGGACATGCCCTTCCCCGCACGATTGTCGACTGGCGGATGCTGTCGAAGCTGCGCTCGACCTATAC
>JBGTKE010000266.1:0-3444 GCA_041744775.1 Hyphomonas sp.
GAGCGCATTGAACGCGCCTTCCACCAGCATGATGAACACGAGAATGGCGATCGCCTGTTCCACGTTCTTCTTGATATCCGGCGTGCGCTGGCCGATCCCGGCGCCGTGCCGCTCCTTGAACGATTGCAGCTCGATGATCGCCGCCGAATGTCGTTCCTTGGCGTCATTGGAATCGTCGGTCTCGTAGTGGCGGAACTCGTGCTCCTCCGCCTTGATCGCCTCGCGCAGCTGGTCGGGATGAATGTCGGCCGGCGCCGTGTCGTGAATATAGTTGCGCACGCCCGCCGCGGTCGTCGACATCCAGGTCGTCAGCCCCCGGCGCACTACCTCGGCGCGCACGGCGATCAGCTGTTCGCGCTCGCTCCACTGGTCCTGCGTCATCGCTTCGGAGACCGGCAGCGCGTCGCCCGCATCGCGCCGCGCCTCCTTGCGGGTCATTCTGCGGCTGAGGCCCAGCTCGCCCCGGGCGCGCTTGCCCTTCAGTCCGTGGTCTGACAATTCATTTTGGCCCTCGAGCGGCTTGATCCGCTTCGGGCATCCGATGTCCGTGCCCCAGCGCACAGTCTTCTTCATCCTGTCTGTCCTTCGTGCCGTAAATCTCCGGCCTCCCATCAGGCCACTCCGCAGCGTGTGCGCCGAGGCTTGACAGAGTCTGAACGTAAACGCGGTCTGCCAAATTCGTAATGTTTGTTAACGGAGCATTCTGCAGCCCGCCGGCGCGCCGCGCATTCCGAACAATTTCATGGGCTTAGGCGGCATCTGTAACTGGCGCGGCACGGCCCGCGCGAATCTTGCCGGGTAAGGCTTTGCTAACGCCTGTGTTCAAACCAAGGTCAGAGCACCCGGATCAGGCACATTCCCGGAGCAGGTCAAGCAGGCGGCGGCCGGACTGGTACGCCGCAAACACGTCCCCGCTCGGCAGGTAGTCGAAGGGGATGCCGACCCGTTTCGATTCCGCCTCGAAGCCGGCCCGCCAGGTCTCGGTCGTCTCGGTTCCGGACAAGGCAATGCCGCGCAGGCGCGCAAACACGCCGTCCGCCAGGAACGGATCTTCGGTCAGCGAGAAGCGGATCTCGTCGCGGAACGTATCCGGATGGATCGCCGAGCCGACCGACCAGGAGGCCTCGACGTCCCCGGTGAAGGTGCGCACGAACTCGACATCGCCGGGGCTCTTCTGCGTCACCCTCTCATAGAACCCTTGCGCGCTGAAACGCCCCACGATCTGGCGCAGGGCCTCCAGCGAGAAGCGCGCGCCGGCCGGATTCTGCAGCGCCTGGACGAGGATCGGCCCCAGCCATTGGGGCCGGAATTCGGTCAGGACGTCCCGGTTGAACACGCAGTTCACATAGGCCGAATAGGTTACCCGCGGCGAGGCGATTGCGAGGCGGTACCCAACCGGGCAGGCCGAGCCGACCGAGACCAGCACGACATTCTCCAGCCCCGCCTCATCCAGGAAATGCTCCAGCAGCGCCGCCTGCGCGTCTGCCCCGCCGACGCGGTCGGACGCGCCAAAGCCCGGCCGGCGAATGGCAAACGTGCCGAATCCCGCCTCGGCCGCGTCGACACAGAAACCCCAGGCCGGACAATTCGCGTACTCGACCGAATGAAGGAAGATCAGCGGCCTCAGCCCATCGGCGCCAAACTGCATGTATTCCAGCTGGCGTGTGGCCGGCCCGACCCGCACCGTCTGCCAGACGCGCAGCACGCGCTTCCTGTCCCCGACCTGGTCGAGACGGTTGCCGCGCGGGGATTTCGCCGGCTCAGGAAGGGGCACGAGAGAAGTCATAAGTTCGGGCTGGAGCGCCAACTAGACCGATGTCGCGCTTCGGCAAATCTAAAAAATCGTCGCAGTTCAATCCAGGTCCGCCAGCTTAGCACCGGTCGGCGATCAGCTCGAGAAGTAACTCTGAATTCTGGTAGAGGGCGAAGAGGCTGCCAACCGGCAGCAGCGCCGTGGGGATGCCGAGCTCGGCCGATCTTGCTTCAAATCCGGCGCGCCAGTCGGGATGTGTCTCGGCGCCGATCACGGCGAGGCCGGGAAAGTCCGCCAGCACGCCCGGCGTCAGGGCGGGGTCCGGCTCCAGCGCACGCAGCTCCCGCTGGAAGGTGTCGGGTCTCATCGCGCAGACGCATTGCCAGGCTTCGGTCAGGTCGCGCTCATGGCTCCGCACGAAGTCCGGATCCTTCTCGCCCTTGAGGAATTTGCCATACAGCCATTCATGCCCGGAGCGCCGGCCGATCTGGGTGATCGCGGCCAGCGACAGGCTGGCGCCCGCATGGGTCTTCAGGGCCTGGACGATCAGATCCCGGAACCAGGGCTCGAGGTCGCCGAAACTGCCGGCCGCATAGGCCGGCCGGGCCAGTACGGTGAAGGCAATCCGCGGATTGGTCATCGCCAGCTTCAGGCCTGCGGGACGGGCCGTGCCTTCGACGATCAGCACGGCATTGTCGAACCCTGCCGCGTCCAGGAAAGCCGACAGTATACGGACTTCCTCGCCGGTGTCGGTCGCGCCGCTGGTCTCGCCAAAGCCGGGGCGGCGGACGGACACGATGCTGAAGCCCTTGTCGGCCGCGTCCACGCACAGGCCCCAGGGCGGCGCCATGGGGTAATCGATGGAATGCAGCCAGATCAGCGGTCGCAGCCCGTCCCGCCCAAACTGCATATACTGGAGATGCTTGCCGACGCCGCCGAGATAGGCCGTCTTCCAGACGCGCAGGACGCGTTTGCGGCTGCCGGCCTGATCAAGGTGGTTGGCCTGCGGATCAATCGGAGCGCCCGCGACCGTCCCAGGGGACGGCACATCCCTTCCGCGCCTCTGATGCCAAGTGACCAACTTATCCCCCAGCCCGGTCCTGCAAGTTTGCGAAAACCTACCTCATCCTGTGATTTTATTTGATTGGCCCGTGCAGCGTTCGATTACCACGCCTGACGCGATTTTGTCTTGCATACCGTCGCGGTAACGGCGCAGCCTCGGGAGACACCGATTTCTGAACCGCTGGAGCGACGCAACATGCCTGATCCCGATATCCTGAAGCGTCTCGATCCGGCCTTCGCGCCGCTGCTCGAACAGTTCGCGGTCGTGCCCGAGACGCCGCCAACGCTGGAGGAGACGCGGGAGATGTACCGCGCGCTGCAACCCCGCGCGCCGCAGCTCAAGGTCGGCGAAATCCGGGACGCGAGCTTTCAAGGCCCGGCCGGCCCGGTGAAGATTCGCCATTACATTCCGGACGGCAAAGGCCCCTTCCCGGTGATCGTGCATTTCCACGGCGGCGGCTTCGTGATGGGCGACCTCGAAACGCATGACGCGCAATGCCGCCTCCTCTGCCGGGAGGCCAGCTGCATCGTCACCGCGGTCGATTACCGCCTGGGACCGGAACATCCCTATCCGGCCGGGCATGACGATTGTTTCGCCGCGCTGCGCTGGGCCGGCTCGAACGCCACGC
>JBGTKE010000267.1:0-3348 GCA_041744775.1 Hyphomonas sp.
GCCGTCATCGAGCTGACGCCTGGCCCCAACATGGGCTGGCTCGCCGCGCTGACGCTCCGCGAAGGCAAGACGCCCGCCTTCGGCGCCGTCGCCGGAATCGCGACCGGCCTGTCCCTGCAGCTCGCCGCCGCGATCTCCGGGCTCACCGCGCTGATCATCAGCGTACCGAGCGTTCACACCGGCCTGCACTGGGCCAGCATCGCCTTCATGCTCTACCTCGCCTGGGAGGCATGGTCGGACACGAGCTCGGTTGCCCTCGCCGCCGTCGGGCAGGAGCGCGGCTTCCGGCGCGGCCTGATCGCCAATGTGCTGAACCCTAAGGCCTTCGCCTTCTATGTCCTGCTGATCAGCCAGTTCGTGAACCCCGAGGCCGCGGCGCCCCTCTGGCTGCAGAGCCTGGTGCTGGGACTGATCCATGTCGGCGTCGCCACGCTCGTGCATGTCGGCATCGTCCTGCTCGCTGGCCGCCTCGGCACACGGCTGGAGACCTGGCGAACCTCGCTCAGCGCGCGGTTAACCTTCGCCGCCCTGCTGGTGGGCATCGCGGTCTGGCTCGCCCTCACCCCGCTGCGCACCTGATGCGGGAACTGGCACGCGCATTGCATTTCAGCGGGCAGATCAAATGTTGATCTCATCCGCGTTTTGACAAGACCTCTCCCGGCGGCCTCTCGAGGCTGCCGGGCTTTTTGTGTCAGGCCGGCCGCGCGGCCCGCGCCAGCCGCCGCGCCTTGGCATCGCCCATCAAGCTGTCGGCGGTGAAGATCACCAGCGCCGTCCAGATGAACCCGAACGCAACCGCGTGGGTCAGGCCGAACGTCTCCCGGAACACCAGCACCGCGATCAGGAACTGCAGCGTCGGGCCGATATACTGCATCATGCCGATGGTGGAGAGCTTCAGCCGCTTGGCGGCGAGCGCAAACAGGATCAGCGGAATGGCCGTGATCGGACCTGCCGCCAGCAGCAGGGGAATGTCCCAGCCGCCCTCCCCCATCCAGCGCCCGCCCGGCTGCGTCGTTGCAAACCAGACGAGCCACAGGATCGCGAGCGGGGCGAGTAGCGCGACTTCGACGAGGAAGCCCGCGCGGCTGTCGGTGGCGACCTTCTTCCGGATCACACCGTAACAGGCAAAGGTGGTGCACAGCGCCAGCGCGACCCACGGCACATGGCCGAAGGCAAACGCCATCACCGCCACGCCGATCGCCGCAATCACCACAGCGACCCATTGCGCCGGGCGCAGCGTCTCCGAAAAGATCAGCATGCCGAACAGGACATTGACCAGCGGATTGATATAATAGCCGAGCGAGGCCTCCATCGTGCGGCCAGCATTCACCGCCCAGATATAGATCGCCCAGTTGGCCCCGATCAGCACGCTGGAGACCGCGAGCCATTTCAGGTTCGACCCCGTGAAAGCCGCGCGCACGTCGCGCCAGTTGGCGGCCAGCGCGATCAACAGGATCGCCGTGGGCACCGACCAGATGATCCGTTGCGCGAGCAGCTCCAACGCGCCGATATGTTGCATCGCGCGGATGTACAGCGGCAAGCTGCCCCAGATCAGGTAAGCCAGCAGGGCGGCGGGGAATCCGAGGCGGAGGGCGGCGTTCATCGCCGCGACCTATAGGCCGCTGCCCAAACCCGCGCCACCCGGATTTTGCGGGGCCTGCCGCACTGGTGAGCACCCGTCCTCGCGCCCAGCGAAAGATCATCCGGCTGACCCCCGATTCACCCACTGGCGCATTGCGCCCACCGCGTTAGGTTGCGCGTCGAAACCAAAGGGATCACCAAATGAAACAGCGCCGACTGGGCAAAAGCCCGATCTTCGTCTCCGACATCTGCATGGGCACAATGACCTTCGGGTCGCAGACCGATGAGGCCGAGGCCTTCCGCATCCTCGATGCGAGCTATGAGGCCGGCATCAATTTCTATGACACAGCCGAGAACTATCCCGTGCCGCCGGATGCCAAATGGGCCGGGCGGACGGAGGAGATCTTCGGGCGCTGGCTGCAGACCAAGGACCGCGACTCGATCATCCTTGCCACCAAGGTTTGCGGGCCGTCGCATGGCTGGATCAAGGGATCGCAGCGCGCCGGGATGACGGCGCTCGACCGGCACAATATCCGCCGCGCGATCGAGGCGAGCCTTGACCGTCTGCAGACGGATTACATCGATCTCTACCAGACCCATTGGCCGGACCATGGCACCGCCTATGACGAGACGATGGACGCGCTGGACGAGCTGTGCCGCGAGGGGCTCGTACGCATCGTCGGCTGTTCCAACGAGGACGCCTGGGGGCTGATGAAGTCGATCGCCGCGTCCGAGCGGCTGGGGACCGTCCGTTACCAGACGATACAGAACAATTTCTCGCTGAACAACCGGCGGTTCGAGGACGCGCTTTCGAAGATCTGCAAGGAAGAAGGCGTGAGCCTGATCCCCTATTCCCCGATCGGGGGCGGCGTTCTTTCCGGCAAATACCAGGGCGGCGCGACTCCGGAAGGCGCGCGCTTCTCGTCTTACCTGAAGCTTGGCGGGCGGCAGGCGACGATGGCGAAACGGTTCGTCAACGAGAAGTCGCTCGCCGCCACGGAGCGTTACATGGCGATTGCCGCCGAGGCCGGCATCAGCGCGGTGACGCTGGCGACGGCCTGGTCAAAGCAGCATGATTTCGTGGGGTCAACGATTGTCGGGGTTTCGCAATTTGATCAGCTGGCGGACATTCTGGCGGCGATTGATCTGGAGCTTTCGCCGGAGGTGATGAAGGCGTGTGACGCGGTGACGAAGGATATTTTGTATCCGATGGGGTGAGGGTTGCGTCTTGGCCAGCACTCTAAGCCCCTTCTCCCTATTGGGGAAAAGGGCTCGCTCGGGAAATCGTATACGATTTCTCGTCCTCGCGAGGGGATGAGGGGCTAGAGCATAACGCGATCTGATGGAATCAGATCGCTTGCTCTAGTTTTTTGATTTGTCGCAAATTCTTGCGCCCAACCGGTGCCCACTTGAGCGGAATTTGCTCTAGCCACGGAATCCAGCCTCAAGCCCCTCACCCCTGCCCCTCTCCCTTCGGGAGAGGGGTGAAAGAGCCTCGGCGTTTCATCCATCTCAAGACGTATTCCAGGCGCCACCGAGCGCGGCCTGCGCGGCGCAGGCGGTGTATTTGAGGCGGTCTTTCGTGAGAGCGTCGAGCACTTCGGATCCCCTGCCGGGCATCAGGCCCCAGGGGCGGATCGGCATTGTACGGACGGGTTTGAGGCGCTGTCCAAGTTCGGACGGGGGCAACGCCGAGCGCGGCCTGCGCGGCGCAGGCGGTGTATTTGAGGCGGTCTTTCGTGAGAGCGTCGAGCACTTCGGATCCCC
>JBGTKE010000268.1:0-1929 GCA_041744775.1 Hyphomonas sp.
GCGCTGGAGAACCATTTCTCGCCGTTGAGGACATAGTTGCCCTTGCCGTCCTTCACGGCGGTGGTCTGCATGCCGGTTGCGTCGGCGCCGGCGGCCTTCTCGGTCATCGAGTAGCAGATGCGCTTGTCGCCGTTGAACAGCGGCTTCAGGTATTTCTCTTTCTGGAAATCCGTGCCGTGGGCGAGCAGCGTCAGCATCGTCGCATCGTCCGGGCCCTGAGAATTCATCGACAGGGCGCCGAGATGGCTATGGCCGAGTTCCATCTGCACCAGCGCATTGGCGAGCGGGCCGAGGCCCATGCCGCCATGCTCGACCGGAATGAAGGGCAGCCAGAGGCCCTGCGCGCGGGCTTTCTTGCGCAGTTCCTTGAGTACGGTCTTGAAGGCCTTGCCGGCGGCCATTTCCTTTTCGGCGGGGACGCATTCACTCTGCACCCAGAGGCGCACACGCTCGCGCACTTCCTTGGCGTCGTCCGGAATCGTGAAATCGATGGCCATGGCGTTTCTCTCCCTGTTCGTTTGGCCGGGAGGCTAACCCCGAACCGGCAGGCGGCAAAGATTGCCTTCGCGGCAGGCGACTATGCCGGAAAATCCACGCGCTCGAGGAATAACCCGTCCGAAGGCGCAACGGGGCCGCAGGCCGTGCGGTCGGCGGCGGCGAGGATGTCGCTTATCCATTCGGGCCGCTGGAAGCCGCGGCCGACTTCGACGAGGCTGCCGACCATCGAGCGGACCTGCCGGTGGAGGAAGCTCTGCGCAGAACAGGTGATCTCGATCCGGTCGCCGAAGCAGGCGACGTCTAGCCGGTCCAGCGTCTTGACCGGGCTTGCCGCCTGGCAGGCAGTGTCGCGGAAAGTGGTGAAGTCGTGGTTGCCGAGGAGGAGCTGCGCGGCGGCGTGCATCGCGCTCGCGTCAAGCTTTGCGGCGACGCGCCAGGCGAGGCCGCGCTCCAGGGTGAGATCGGCGCGGCGGTTGAGGATGACATAGCGATAGTGGCGCGCGGCGGCGCTGAAGCGGGCGTGGAAATCCTTGCTGACTTGTTCGGCCTTGAGCACGGCGATCGGGTGCGGACGCAGGTGGAAGTTCATCGCGTCGGCGACCTTGTCCGGCCGGTCCTGCGCGAGGTCCATGTGGGCCACCTGACCCGTCGCATGCACGCCTGCATCGGTGCGCCCGGCGCCGATGACTTCGACGGGTGCACCATCCAGTTTGGCGGCGGCTTCTTCGAGGGCCGCCTGCACGGTGGGGATTCCGGGCAACTTCATCCAGCCCTGATAGGGGCCGCCGTGGTATTCGATCAGGAGCTTGTAGCGGGGCATCAGGCGCCGAAGGCCTTGGGATAGGTCAGCGTGCCGGAGGCTGGGCCGCCCGGTGCGAGGCGGATGGCGATGAAGTGCGGTCCGGACCAGGGGGCGGTGAAGGGGCGCGCGGTTTCGGCCGCGAAGCCGAAACGCGGATAATAGGTCTCGTGGCCGAGGACGAAGACGATGGTTTCGCCGAGCATGTCGAGTTCCTCGAGGCCGGTGTGGATCAGGTAGCTGCCGATGCCGGTCTTCTGCAGGCCGGGTTTGGCGCTCATCGGGCCGAGTCCGGCGCCGGCGGGCTGGCCATCGATCCGGATACGGAAGAATTCGATATGGCCGACGATGCCGCTCTCGTTTTCCGCAACGAGGGAGACGAGGCTGTCACCATCGGCCTGCAGCTGGCGGGTGACGCGTGCCTCGTCCGGCCCGCCGAAGGCCGCATTATTGAGCGCGGTGATGGCGTTCAGGTCTTCTGGCGTTGCGGTGCGGGTCCAGAAATCGATCATGACAATATCTCTCCGGCGGCGAGCGGCATGCCGGCCAGGAAGTCGCGCGCGTCCAGCGGCTTGCCGCCCGGCTTCTGGAGTTTCTGGAGGAGCACGGCCCGGCCGTCGCCGCAGGCGACC
>JBGTKE010000269.1:0-4602 GCA_041744775.1 Hyphomonas sp.
GGCGTTCAGGGACTTGCCCCTTACTGGTTCGAAGTCGACGGCGCGGTATTCCTGAGTGAAGAAGGCGATCTCTCTGCCCGCTTTGAAGCTGAGTATGAGTTCTTGCTGACACAGCGCCTGATACTCCAGCCGCGTACAGAATTGAACTTTGCGGCTGAGGACGTACCCGAGCTCGAAACGGGTGCAGGGCTTTCGACAGCCGAGATTGGCCTGCGCCTGCGCTACGAGATTGATCGTCAGTTTGCCCCTTATGTCGGGGTCAACTGGAAAGCCTCAGCGGGAGAGACGGCAGACTATGTCCGCGCGAGAGGCGAGGACACAGAAACCCTCTCCTTCGTCACCGGCATCAGACTGTGGTTTTGAGCCTGAACCCAGAAAATCGCACTTGAAAGGACGACCAATGTACGCCCCCAAACTGATCTCAGCCGCGCTCGCCAGTGTCGCATTCCTGGCCGCCCCAGCCCTCGCGCATACCAGCGTGCAAACGGCCAACATCGAAGATGCGGCTGTCATCGATACGCTTCCTGACGATTTTTCGTTCAGCTTCGGCCAGCCGGTCGGCCTGATCGCCTTTTCGATCCGGACGGAAGCTGGAGAAAGCGTTGATCTCGACTTCAAGCCACCCAAAGCGCCCGCTGAGACGTTCACAGTTCCGCTGCCCGACCTCGCCCCGGGCGCTTACACCGTCGAATGGCGTACAATAGCGAAGGATGGCCATCCGATGACCGGGAAATCGACCTTCGAACTGAAGTAGGTCTTGCCGCCATGCCTTTGCTCGACGCCGCCAATCTGGTCACCAAGGCGCTGCTCTACGCAGTCAGCCTTGGGGCCATCGGGGCGGCGCTCCACGGGACGCTTGGGCTCCTGGCGAACCGCCGTGTCTATTTCTGGCTCGCAGGGCTCGTGGCAGTCACTGCAATTCTGCGGCTTGTCGTCCTGAACGCTCAAATGGGTGGCAGCCTCGGCGCAGCGCTGTCCACCGAACAGTTCAGGTGGACCTGGGCGGGTGGCGGGCGCCCTGCCCTCGCCCTCCTCGCCGGCGCAGCTGGCCTCCTGGCGGCGGGAATTTTCCAGCACCGCGCTCTGCTCGCCCTCGCCGCCATCAGCATAAGCGCGAGTTTTTCCCTTACCGGACATTCGGCAGGCCTGGAGGCGCCAGGTCTCGCGCCATGGATCGTGGCCGGCCATCTTCTGATCGCAGGTTTCTGGCTCGCGGCTCCGGCCACACTTTGGCCCCGCCAGGCGATGAGGGACGCAGACGTGCTTGCCCGTACAGAAGCGTTCAGCCGGATCGCCCGGGTCATCGTGCCGCTGCTCTTCGTCTCAGGAATTTACCTCTTCTGGCGCATCAATGGGGGTTTTACGAACCCGCTCAGCTCCGGATACGGACAGCTGCTCGCGGCCAAGTTGTCGGCGGCCGCCTTGGTTCTGGGGCTCGGGGCCCTCAACATGACAATTATTGCGCGCAAGCTGGCAACCGAGCCTGTCAAAGGGCGTGCGGCCTTGCGGGCAACACTCCGGGTTGACGCTATCCTTTTTGCTGCGATCGTCTCTCTCGTCGCGGCTGCTACAACCGTTTCTGGTCCAACCGCTTAAGGGGTCTCGCATGAAACCTGTTCTGTGCAGCTTGGTGGCCGCAACCTTGATCGGGCTTTCGAGTCCCGCATTCGCCCATGACGACGCGCTGCCCGCGGCGCTGCAGACACCCCTGGAAATCGTAGCCGCTTTCGGCGCAGCACTCGACGCGGGCGATGAAACGGTGTTGGCGAGCCTTTTGGCACCCGATGTGCAGATCGCGGAAAGCGGCGGCATTGAACGCTCGCTGGAAGAATACCGCGCCCACCACATGGCCGCCGATATCGCGTTTTCAGAAGCCGTGGAGACAACTATCCTCGACAGGCGAATCTATGAGGCCGACGGCCTCGTAACCGTCATTACGGAAGCCGTCTCCAAAGGCACGTTTCGGGAGAAGCCCATCAACAGCCGCCTTATGGAGACCATGGTGCTGCAAGAAGTCGGCGGCACATGGAAGATCGTGCACATCCACTGGTCGTCAGCGAGCCTTGCGCCGGACCACGATCACTGAGTTTTGAGAGTGAAACCAAAAAACATTCCGGGCGTTATCATGAGGCGTTCCGACAATCCGACACGTCCGATCGTTGCCAGCTATCATATACCCCCACAGGGTAATTGACAGATACCGTATGGGGGTATATTCGATGGCCTAGTCCAGAGCACGCAGGAGCCCGGCATGTCCTCTACCGAAGCCAAGACAACAGCGAATCAGTCAACCAAACGCGATCCGGTCTGCGGCATGACGCCGAAGGCAGACACCCCGTACCGCATAATGCACCGGGGCGCTGAAGTCCTGTTCTGCAGCGCGGGTTGCAAATCCAAGTTTGAGGCTGATCCTTCTGCCTACACAACTCCGGGAGCTGCCGAGGAAGCGCATACTCATGACCACTCCGGCCACGGGGCCGGCTGCCATGGACATGCGGGCGCGCCCTCTTCGAAGCCGGCCGCCCCGGGAAGTCAGTGGACCTGCCCCATGCATCCGGAGATCGTGCGGGACGGCCCCGGCGCCTGCCCGATCTGCGGCATGGCATTGGAACCGATGACACCCACCGCAGGCGACGGCCCCAATCCAGAGCTGCGCGACATGAAGCGGCGCTTTGTGTTTGGCCTTGTGCTGTCGTTGCCGTTGCTGGTCATCGAAATGGGCGGCCATTTCTTCGGAATCGACCGTTTCATTCCGCCCATGATCAATCCCTGGATCCAGATGGCGCTGGCAACGCCTGTGGTGATCTGGGCGGGCTGGCCTTTCTTTGCGCGGGGAGCCGCGTCCGTCAAAAATCGCAGTCTCAACATGTTTTCGCTGATCGCGCTTGGTACGGGCGCGGCCTGGATCTACAGCATGGTCGCAACGATTGCGCCGGGCCTGTTCCCGGCCGAACTGCGTTCGGCTCATGGCACCGTACCGGTCTATTTTGAAGCCGCCGCAGTCATCATCACGCTGGTATTGCTTGGCCAGGTTCTCGAACTCCAGGCACGCGAGGCGACCGGGGGCGCAATCCGGGCGCTTCTTGACCTTGCCCCGAAAACCGCCCGCCGCATCAATGCAGACGGAAGCGAAGAGGACGTACCGCTCGAGGCGATCATTGCCGGCGACCGCCTGCGCGTGCGGCCCGGGGAAAAAATACCAGTCGACGGTGTCGTCACCGAGGGCCGCTCCTCCATCGACGAGTCGATGGTTACTGGGGAATCGATGCCGGTGACCAAATCGGTCAATGACCGGGTAATAGGCGCAACGGTCAATCAGACCGGCAGTCTCATTGTCGAAGCGCAGCGTGTCGGGAGCGAGACCATGCTCTCCCAGATCGTCCATCTCGTGGCCGAGGCGCAGCGCAGCCGCGCGCCCATTCAGCGCCTCGCAGACCAGGTGTCGGGCTGGTTTGTTCCGGCCGTAATCGTCATCGCTTTGGCAGCCTTCTTCGGCTGGCTCATGTTTGGGCCTGAGCCTGCCTTCTCCTACGGCCTCATAGCGGCCGTCTCGGTACTGATCATCGCCTGTCCCTGCGCGCTCGGCCTTGCCACGCCGATGTCGATCATGACCGGCGTCGGTGCGGGCGCGCGCGCCGGCGTGTTGATCCGGAATGCCGAGGCGCTCGAACGCATGGAAAAAGTGGATACCTTGCTCATCGACAAGACCGGAACCCTGACGGAAGGCAAACCGGCCCTCGTGGGAATCGATATGACGCCGGGCGCAGATGAAACCGCTGCCCTGCGCATCGCCGCAAGTCTCGAAAGCCGCAGCGAGCATCCGCTGGCCGCCGCTATTGTCGCCGCTGCACGCGCAAAAGATCTTACGCTCGCTGAACCTTCGGACTTCGACTCGCCCACGGGAAAAGGCGTCGTGGGTATCGTCGAGGGACAGAAGGTGGCGCTGGGCGCCGAGCGCTTCATGGACGAACTCGCCATCGATACAACCGCGTTGCGCGCGCTTGCAGAACGCCGCCGGACAGACGGCGCAACGGCCATCTATCTGGCCGTCGATGGCGCCGCGATGGCGGTGCTCGCAATTGCCGACCCGGTGAAGGCATCGACGCCGGACGCACTGAAAGCCCTTCGGGACGCCGGCCTCCATATCGTCATGGCGACCGGCGACAACCGAACGACCGCTGAGGCGATCGCCCGGACACTCGGCATCGATGCCGTCGAGGCCGAAGTGCTACCCGCTCAGAAGGCCGACATCGTGAAACGTCTAATCGCCGAAGGCCGGGTCGTTGCCATGGCGGGGGACGGCGTCAATGACGCCCCTGCCCTTGCGGCCGCCGATGTCGGTATCGCGATGGGCACCGGAACGGATGTCGCCATTGAAAGCTCGGGCATTACCCTGCTCAAGGGAGATCTTAGAGGTATTGTACGGGCCCGGAATATCTCGCACGCGACAATGCGGAACATCCGCCAGAATCTCTTCTTTGCATTTGCCTATAATGCGGCAGGCATTCCGATTGCTGCCGGTGTGCTCTACCCGCTGACCGGCGCCCTGCTCTCTCCGATGATCGCAGCCGCCGCGATGGCCCTGTCTTCCGTCTCGGTGAT
>JBGTKE010000270.1:0-5107 GCA_041744775.1 Hyphomonas sp.
GCAGGTCGTCATGCAGACCAGCCCCACCGGCGAAAAGCTCGAGCCCATCGAAGAAGTCACCATCGACGTCGATGACGAACATTCCGGTATCGTCGTGCAGAAGATGAACGAGCGCAAAGCCGAGATGCTCGACATGCGCCCTTCCGGCGTCGGCCGCACACGCCTCGTCTTCCACGCGCCGACACGCGGCCTGATCGGCTACCAGGGCGAACTCCTGTCCGACACGCGCGGCACCGCGATCATGAACCGCATCTTCCACGAATACGCGCCCCACAAGGGCAGGATCACCGGCCGCCACACCGGCGTGCTGATCGCCATGGAGCAGGGCGAGGCAGTTGCCTTCGCGCTCTGGAACCTCGAAGACCGCGGACCCATGATGATCCATCCGGGTACGAAGGTTTACGGCGGCATGATCATCGGCGAACACAACCGCGACAATGATCTCGAAGTGAACGTCCTCAAAGGCAAGAAGCTCACCAACATGCGCGCCTCGGGCACCGACGAAGCCGTCCGCCTCACCACGCCGCTGCAGATGACGCTGGAAAAATCACTCGCCTATATCGCCGACGACGAACTTGTCGAAGTCACGCCGAAATCGATCCGCCTGCGGAAGGTCCACCTCGACCCCAATGTCCGCAAACGCCAGTCAAAAGCCAGCGCGGACGCGTAGGGAAGCGAAGCGAGCGAGATCAATCCCCGCTCGCCTCCAAGGCCTCAGTGCACCTTGAACTCCAGCGGATAGATCGCGCCGGTCTGCTTACGTCAATCTGACGCAAGGCCAACCGAAATCAACCAGAGGTAAGGGCCCGAAGTGAGGGGCCATCCCTGGCCGGGGATGGCCCCTCCAACGCCGAAGACCGGGAGGAAACGTGGCCTGGCGTTGTTCCGGGAGGAAGAGGTCAGTCGGCCGAAGCCAGCTGCGTCAGGGCGATCCGCTCGAACGAAGGCGCAACCACGGCGCCCGCAGCACTCTGCTCTGCATGGATCTTTTTCACTGCGGCGTTGACGAGGGAAGCCGTGCAGGCCTTGTCGGTATAGGAGCCGCTATAGGCTGGCGTGCGCGACGTGCAGGCGCGCTTGGCAGCCAGGGTCAGCTCGGTCAGCAGTTCGGTGGCGCCCTCGTCGCTGGTGAGCAGGGCCGCATCATAGTCATGCTTCAGGGTGACGAGCTTGAAGTTTTGCGCAAGCGCGGCTGGAGACAGCAGGGTAGCGGCCACGAGGACCACAGCGATGGGTTTGAACATGGGGTAGTTCCTTCAGAGTTAGGGCCGGGCCATCATGGCCGAGCCGGAAACTCCTCCCGCAGCACGATTTCGCCTCAACTCGCCGTCTCCCGGGACACTGCCCCCCTTGGGCAATGTGGCCTTCCCAGTGCGGCCGAGGTTCATGTTGCAATGCAATAATTACCTCGCAGTCGCAGCAAAGCAAGCGCCGATCTTTCATCCGGCGTTGAATTTTTCGTGGCAGAGGCGAATCGCCTGCACCTTGGGCAGTCCTGCTTCATCCGGCATCAAAAACCGGTGTCAGCGCGCCGCCGAAACCGGTGCACAAGTTCTGACTTGCGCCTACATCTCCAGCCCGATCTCCCCCATCCGCAACATTATTTCCCGCTCATCCCGGCGAAAGCCGGGACCCAGAAAACCTTGTAATACTTCAGATTTGGGGCGCAAACTTCTGCCGGGATGACACGGATGGAGAAGTTTTCCACAGCTTCCCAGTCCGGCTGCATCCGCGGCTGCCGTATTCTCCGCCCGTGACCTATTCGCTCCACCGCCCGCCCGCCGGCATGACCGGATTCCTGCGTCTCATCTGGCCGCTAATCTTCGTGCAGCTCGTCGCGTTGAAAGCCTGGGTGCGCAATCACTACGGCCCGGGCGTGCCCTACTGGTACGAAATCAGCCGCTGGGGCCGCGTCCGCCTCATGCACATGCCGGTCGACTTCACCCAAAGCTACGCCGCACCCGGCGCGCTGAAGCCGGCGGCGTTCGACTTCACCCTGGCGATCACATCACCGCGCCTCGCGGACGCGCTTGCAGCTGAAGCAACTGCGCCCGTGTCCGCGCCCGAGCGCGAACCACGAACACAGTCCGTACACGTTCTATCGACCGCGATACAGCTCGACACATCCTGACCTCAAAGCCCCTCTCCCTCGGGAGAGGGGTTGGGGTGAGGGGGGAGCAACAGCTCCCCAAACGAATCATTTGCAGGAAAGCTCAGTCCCTCTCACCCCCGGCCCCTCTCCCCCAATGGGGGCGAGGGAAGAGAACGCAGACACCGCACCGGCCCCGCGCCGCTGCGGCCGCAGGCGCATCAGCGCGCGTGTACCACCACCGGCAGGTCCTCGTACCCGCGCACGAAGTTCGAATGCACGCGCTTCGGCGGGCCGACCACTTCGATCCGGTCGAAGCGTTTCAGGATCTCCTCCCACAGGATGCGCAGCTGCATCTCGGCGACGCGGTTGCCCATGCACCGGTGGATGCCGAAACCGAAGGAGATGTGCCGGCGCGAATTGGGCCGGTCGATCAGGAACTCGTCGGCCCGCTCGATCACGTCTTCGTCCCGGTTGCCGGAGACATACCACATCACGACCTTGTCGCCCTTGCGGATCAGCTTGCCGCCGAACTCGATATCCTCCAGCGCTTTGCGCCGCATGTGCGGCAGGGGCGTCTGATAGCGGATGATCTCGGAAACCATGTTGGTGATCAGGCTCGGATCGGCTTTCAGCTTCGCATATTCCGCCGGGAACTGGTTGAGAAAATACACACCGCCGGAGATCGAATTGCGCGTCGTGTCATTGCCGCCGACGATCAGCAGCATCAGGTTGCCCATCAATTCGATCGGGTTCTTCACCATGTCTTTCGTGTCCGGATTGTGCGCCAGCAGCGAGATGAAATCCATCTTCGGCGGCGCAGCCGCACGTTCGTGCCAGAGGCGCGAGAAGTATTCCACGCACTCGGTCAGGTGTTTCATCCGCCATTCCATGTCGGCGCCGACGATGCCGGCAGCGTCGGTCGTGGTCGCCACATCTGACCAGAAAGGCAGCTTGTGGCGGTCCTCGAACGGAAAATTGAACAGCGTCGCGAGCATCTGTGTCGTCAGTTCGATCGACACCTTGTCCACCCAGTTGAAGCGCTCGCCGATCGGCAGGCTTTCGAGGATGGCGACGACGCGCTTGCGGATCAGCGCCTCGAGTTCCGCCAGTTGCATCGGCGCCACGGCCGGCTGTGCGGCCTTGCGCTGGATATCGTGGATCGGCGGGTCCATCGCGATGAACATCGGCGGGGTGAAACCGTCGCTCGGATCGCCGATGGCGATGCTCGGCACCGAGGAGAAGACCTTGTGATTGGTATCGACCGCGACGATGTCGTTGTACTTGGTAATCGACCAATAGGCGCCCACGGAGCTCTCCGGGCAGTAATGCACCGGCGCCTCTTTCCTCAGCCGCCGGAAATATTCCCAGTGCAGGTCCTGCTCGAACAATTCCGCCTTCGAGACATCGAATGTCTCCAGCGGCAAAGTCCACGGATCCGGAATGCCGGCGCTCGCGCCGTGCCAGGTGTCAGCCATCGATGTTCCTCCACGAGCCGTCTTTGCGGCTTCGGAAGAACAATAGCCCGAAGCGCCCTGCTCGGAAACGCTTTATGCCGCGCCAATCGTTGTGCGGTGCAGCAGGCGGTCATGCCCGGCATAGCCGCCGGTCGCCATGTGCAGCGTGCACCGGTTGTCCCACATCACCAGCATGTCCTTGCTCCAATTGTGCCGGTACTGGAACTCCGGCCGCGTCTGCCAGCGGTAGAGTTCGGCGATCAGGGCCATCGCGTCTTCCGGGTCCATGCCGTCGATGCCGACGATATAGCCCGCCGTGCCGAACAGCGATTTGCGGCCGGTTTCCGGATGCACGCGGATCAGGTCGTGCAGCTGGGTGGCGCCGGCCTCGTCGGACGGGCGGATGTCCATGCTGCGGCCCTTGTCGCCGGCGCCGTAGAAGCCGGTCGGGGCATAGGCGTTCCTGGCGGAATGGACGGCCTTCTTGCCCTCGATCCTGTTTCGCAGATCGGCCGGCATCTTTTCGAGGGCCAGATACTGGTTCACGAACAGCGTATCGCCGCCGGTCGGCGGAATGGTCTTGCCGTAAAGGCAGGTGCCCTGCGGCGGCCTCGCCTGGAAACTCCAGTCCGTGTGCCAGCTCTCGGCAAAGATCGGCGAGGTCTCGTCCGCCATGCGCTTCACCGCAATGATATGCGGATGGCCGGGAATCGGCGCGATGAAAGGATCTTCGCCGAAGGGTCCGAAGTTCAGGGTGAAGCTTTCCAGCTGCTCATCGGTGAGCTTCTGGTCCGGAAAGGCGAGCACCTGATGCTCCAGCCAGGCCGCACGAATGGCGGCGACGGTATCTTTCGTTAGCGGCGTCGAAAGGTCCACCCCGCGCACACTGGCGCCGCAGGCTTGCCCGGACGGCGTGATGTCCAGCTTCATCTTTTCCTCCCGTATTTTTCGCAGCTTACCACAATGGCTGCGCTCGCCTAGAAAGCCTCTTATGACTGATCTGTTCGACTCCGCTGGCCTCGCTGATGGCGCGCCCCGGCCGCTGGCCGACCGGCTGCGCCCGAAGACTCTGGACGAAGTCGTGGGGCAAGACCACCTGATCGGGCCGAAAGGGACGCTCTCGCGGATGCTGGCGGCAAAGCGGCTCTCATCGATCATCCTCTGGGGGCCGCCGGGAACCGGCAAGACGACGATTGCCCGCCTGCTGGCTGAAGGCACGGGGCTCGAGTTCGAGGCGGTCAGTGCGATCTTTTCCGGCGTGAAGGATCTGCGTGCAGCGTTCGAACGCGCCGAATCGCGCCGCAAGATCGGCAAGGGCACGTTGCTCTTCGTGGACGAAATCCACCGGTTCAACCGCGCCCAGCAGGACGGCTTCCTGCCTTTCGTCGAAAGCGGCGTGGTGACGCTGATCGGCGCGACCACCGAGAATCCGAGCTTCGAACTGAACGGCGCGCTTCTCTCGCGCTGCCAGGTTCTGGTGCTGAAACGCCTCGACGAAGCGGCGCTGGAATTGCTCTTGCAACGCGCCGAGAATATGGAACAGCGTCGCCTTCCGGTGACT
>JBGTKE010000271.1:0-2765 GCA_041744775.1 Hyphomonas sp.
CGCCGCGCGCCTCACAGCCTACCAGAATGCGGACTATGCGGACCGCTACCGCGCCGCTGTCGCCGACGTGCGCGCAGCCGAGGAGCAAGCGGGGCTGGGCGAGAACCTGACGCGGGCGGCGGCGGCCTATGCCTACAAGCTGATGGCTTACAAGGACGAGTATGAGGTTGCCCGTCTCTATACGGACGGAAAGTTTGCCGCGCAGCTGGCGAGCCAGTTCAAGGGCGGCAAGCTGCGCTTCTGGCTCGCCCCGCCGATCCTCTCGAAGAAAGACAGCCATGGCCATCTGGAGAAGAAGCATTTCGGCGCCTGGATGATGACTGGCTTCAAGGTGCTGGCGAAGTTCAAGGGCCTGCGCGGCACGCAGTTCGACCTCTTCGGCTATACCGAGGAGCGCAAGCTGGAGCGCGCGCTGCGCGATACCTATCTTGCGAACCTCAGCCGCCTCGCCGGCGAGCTGTCGCCCGCAAACCATGCGCTGGCCGTCGAAATTGCCAGGGTGCCGGACGAAATCCGCGGTTTCGGCCATATCAAGGACGCCGCGGTCGACAAGGCTCGTATCCGGGAATCCGGTCTCTGGGCCAATTGGCCGGCCGGCAACCTGCCGAAAGCCCGCACGTCCCTGATTGCAACCGCAAAGTAGAGTATTTCTCCCCTGAACCCCTGCCCCGGCGCACGCACCCTGTGCCGGGGTTTTTTCGGACTAGTCCAGCGGCGAGACTTCCACGTCGAGCACCTTGCCGTCCTTGCTCATGTCCTTGATCTCGCGCTCCACGTATTTCGCCTTGACGATGCGTTCCTTGGTGCGCGTGCCTTTACCCTTTTTGTAGGTGACCGTCAGGCGGACCATTTCGTCCGGCCCGTCTAGCGCGTCGCCTGTGACGCGCACCGCCGCGCCGTCGACATACAGCGCGCCCTTGCCTGCCCCCTCCAGCACGTCGCCGGCGAGGCTGACCGGGATGGTCACGATCTTGGTGGCGAGGCAGGCGGTGAGCGGCAACATCAGGGCGGCAGCGGCGAGCAGCGTATATCGCATGGGGAAGTCTCCGGTTTGAGCCGTCATGCTAGTCCGCGCCGCGGCGCCGCGCACCTTACAATTCAGCGGACCTTACTACCTTGCAAGCGCCTCATCGATCAGCGCGGCCGTTTCGGCCTGGCCGTAGAGCGCTGCAAAGCTTCCGAAGCGCGGACCCTGGCTCTGGCCGAGGAGGACTTCGTAGAGTGCCTTGAACCAGTCGCGCAGATTTTCGAAGCCGTGATCCGTTCCGACGCTGAAGGTCATCGTCTGCAGGTTATCCGGCGTCGGGGCCTCGTCAAACACCTTGAGACGCGCCGAGAGTTCCGCCATGGCGCCGCGCTCATGCTCCGTAGGCGCACGGTAGGTTTTCTCGGGCAGCACGAAGTCGCGGTAATAGGCCATGGCATATCCCGCGAGACGGTCGAGCAGCGGATGCGTTGACGCCGCCGTGCCTGGCGCATAGCGCTGGATGAAGCCCCAGAGCTGTGAAGTGTCGGTGGGGTTTGCGACCGCCACGAGGTTCATCAGCAGCGCGAAGGAGACCGGCACATCCGCCTCGGGCGGCGCGCCCGAATGGATGTGCCAGACCGGATTCTCCAGCTGCGCGGCCGGCTCTTCCTTCGGGAACTTGTCGAGGAAGGTCAGATACTCGTCGACCGCTTTCGGGATCACGTCGAAGTGCAGCTTCTTGGCGACGCGCGGCTTCTGGAACTGGTATAGCGCCAGGCTCTCGTCCGGCGCATAGGCGAGCCATTGCTCGACCGAGATGCCATTGCCCTTGGTCTTGGAAATCTTCTCGCCCTTCTCGTCCAGGAACAGTTCGTAGACATACTGTTCCGGTGGCCGGTGGCCGAGGATGCGGGCGATCTTGGAATAGACCGGGGCATTGGCCTGATGGTCCTTGCCGAACATCTCGAAGTCGACGCCGAGCGCAGCCCAGCGCATGCCGAAATCCGGCTTCCACTGCATCTTCACGGCGCCGCCGGTGACGGGGAGCGTCACGTCGGTGCCGTCTTCGTCCGTGAACGTCACTTCGCCCTTCGCGGCGTCCACATGCTTCATCGGCACATAGAGCACGCGGCCCGTGCTCGGGCTGATCGGCAGGAAAGGTGAATAGGTCGCCTGCCGCTCCGGGCCCAGCGTCGGCAGCATCACGCCCATGATAGCGTCATACTTCTCCGCTGCGCGCAGCAGCGTCGCATCAAACCGGCCAGACTTGTAGCAATCCGTCGCCGAGAGGAACTCGTACTGGAAGCCGAACTGGTCGAGGAAGGCGCAGAGACGCGCATTCATGTGCGCCCCGTAGGAGGCATGCGTGCCGAACGGGTCCGGCACCGTCGTCAGCGGCATCTGCAGGTACGCTTCCAGCGCTTTCGGATTCGGCACCGTGTCGGGGATCTTCCGCATACCGTCCATGTCGTCGGAGACGCAGATCAGGCGCGTGGCGTACTTGCCTTCGGTCAGCACCTCGAACGCATGGCGCACCATCGTCGTGCGCACCACTTCGCCGAACGTGCCGATATGCGGCAGGCCCGAGGGGCCGTAACCGGTCTCAAAGATCACCGGCGCATCCGCCTTGCGCTCGCCCGCCTTCACCTGCTCCGCCACCCGCTTCTCCAGCGCGCGCGCCAGTTCGAAAGGCCAGGCCTTGGCAGTTTGGGCGAGTACGGAAAGGTCAGTCATGACCGGGCACCACTTTCTATTGCGTGCGGCGGACCTAGAGGCGCCGCCGGGGAGCGTCAAGCGA
>JBGTKE010000272.1:0-2711 GCA_041744775.1 Hyphomonas sp.
AGCACCACCGGCCACAGCGCCGCCAGTCCCGGCAGGATCAAGAGCCGCACCCGCACCGGCACCGGCGTCGGCGTGAGCCGCGGCAGCCCGAACAGGATCACGCCCAGCCCGACCGCCAGCCCAAAACCAAGATACGCGCCAAGCCCCAGCCAGACCGCCTCCGCAACGCCTGCGCTCATTTGCTTCCTCCCGCGGTCGCCAGATCAGGCTAGCCCGCCCCACTGGCTGTGCAAGTCAAGACTTCGGGAGGCCGTGGCGGCCTGCCTGTCCAAAATTTTAGGTCCCGCGCCTGATCCGGTTTGCCCTCCGGCGCCGCTTGCAAGAATAACGGCGGACTTCGCCGCGAGCGGGAAGGGATCGTTCATGACCAGACATTTGATTGCGTTTTCCTCCAGCCTGGCCGCCATCCTGGTCGCCTGCCAGCCCGCCCTGTCCGATCCTCCAGCCGCAAAGGCCTCTCCGCCCGTGACCTCCTCAAAGAAGGCGGCCCTGCCCGAGGGCGTGCTCGTCCTCAAACGCGCCAGCATCACCGACCCCGGCGTTATCGCCCGCGGGAACGCCATGACCCTGCTGATCCCCGAAGGCTGGACCGGCAAGGGCGCCGTCGAGCCGAAGCCCAATCTCTGTTCGGAAATTTTCGGTGTGAACTGGACCGCCACTTCGCCGGACGGCGGCTCGTCCTTCTTCATCTTCCCGACCGAAGGCTGGCAGGCCTCCACCACGCCGCTCTCGTCGAACTGCATGAGCGCGTCCTTCCAGACCACGGCGGACTATCTCGCCGCCCGCATCCGGCATTTCTATCCTGGCGCAAAGATCACCGGCTTCACCCCGCGCGAGGACTTCTACAAGGACGCCGCCGCAAACGCCTTGCGGACCCAGACGATGTTCCAGCAGGCAGGCTTCGACACGCGGGTCTGGGCCGATGGCGGCGAGATGCGCTTCACCTTCAAACAGAACGGTGCGGAGATGGAGGGCATGCTCGCCGCCTCGTCGCAATTCTACGTCAACTCGATGTACAATCCGATGGGCGGCCCGCCGCTCCAGTCCCTCAACGCCACCACGCTCGGCACCTTCGGTGCCACCGCCCCGGCCGGCCAGCTGAACACCCGGCTGGCCGAAGCGGTGCGCCGCTCGGTCACGCCGGATGCCGACTGGCTCAAGGCCTATTTTGCGATTGCCCGGCAATACGGCCAGGCCGCTGTTCAGGGTACGGAGGAACGCGCCGCGATGATCGTCGCCGGCGGCGCCGCCGCCACGAAATCCAACATCGAGGCCTTCCGCAACATGACCGCCGCCACCGCCGCCAACGGCATGCCGGACCCGGTGAGAACCAGCAGCGGCGCGGCCGTCTCCTACAGTTCCGAGGACGCCAGCGACCGTATCCAGCGCGAAAGCATCGAAGCGGTGCGCGGCGTCGAGACCTATTATGACGCGGTCGGCGAACAGAACGTCCAGCTCGACGCCACCTATGACAACGCCTGGCGCGTCACCAACCAGGACACCTACATCCTCACCAACGACCCCAACTTCAACCCCGGCCTCTACGACATCCAGGCCACGCAGATGAAGGTGGTGAAGTAGGGCGGGATAAATCCCGTGCTACGGGCATGACAACGCCCGCAACTCCCCCTAAATGCTCCGTATGAGCAAAAATCTGAAAATCCTGGCGGCGCAGCTCAATCCGGTGGTTGGCGATATCGCGGGAAACCTGGCGCTGGCGCGGGCGGCGCTGGCCGAGGGGAAGGCGCGCGGCGCGGACCTTGTGGTGCTGTCGGAGCATTTCATGCTTGGCTATCCGGCCGAGGATCTGGTGCTGAAGCCGGCGGCGGTGGAGCTGTCGATGGCGGCGATCCATTCGCTCGCGCGCGAGACGGACGGCGCCCCGGCGATCGTCATCGGCGCGCCGTGGCGGGAGGGCGGCAAGCTGCACAATTCCGCGCTGTTCCTCGAAGGCGGCGAAATCCGCGCGCGCCATGACAAGCGGGAGTTGCCGAACTACGGCGTGTTCGACGAGAAGCGCCATTACACGCCCGGCGAAGGCCCGGCCACACTGGTCGCGTTCATGGGGGTGCGGATCGGCCTCGCGATCTGCGAGGACATCTGGTTCGAGCGCCTGCCCCGCGCCGCGAAGGCCGCCGGGGCGGATGTGCTGCTGGTGCCGAACGCCTCGCCCTGGCGGCGCCATATCCAGACCGAGCGCGCGAGCGCCTTCGGCCGCTGGGCGGACCTTGGCCTGCCCTATCTCTTCGTCAACCAGATGGGCGGCCAGGACGAGCTTGTCTTCGACGGCGCCTCCTATGCGACGAACTCGACTCACGGCGAACGCTGCGGCCTCGTCGGCCAGTTCGAGACGGGCTACGCCCTCGTCGAGTTTGATCCGTCCACGAAACAGTTCGTTGGTCTCGGCCAGACCTGCGCTGAAGACCTTGAAGGCTGGGCGGCGGAATACCGCGCGGCGATGCAGGGGCTCGGCGACTATGTCCGCAAGAATCGCTTCCCCGGCGTCGTGCTCGGCATGTCCGGCGGCATCGATTCGGCCATCACCGCCGCCATCGCCGCTGACGCGCTGGGCCCGGACAAGGTCTGGTGCGTGATGATGCCGTCGAAATATACGTCCACGGACAGTCTCGAAGACGCAAAGGCCTGCGCCGAGGCGCTCGGCTGCAAGTATGACACGATCAACATTGCGCCCGGCGTCGAGGCGCTCGGCG